>JBJHBB010000133.1:0-6492 GCA_050485265.1 Rhodothermales bacterium
GCGCAATTCATCCCCGACGACCCGATATCGATCCCGCACGGCTTCGATGATCGAGCCGACATTGAGATCATTGGCCTCTTTGCTGCGCTCCTCGCGTGGGGACGGCGCGCGACGATGCTCGCGAAGCTAGAGGAGTTGTGCGACCGAATGATGTACCGCCCCGCCGCGTTCGTGTTAGACCTATCGCCCAGCGTCCAGGCACAACGTCTCGAGGATTTCAAGCACCGGACATTTCGGGCTGACGACGCAGTCAACCTCACCCTGGGCCTCAAGGCGCTTCTTCAGCGGTATGGTACCCTGGAGCGTGCATTCAGTCGGCATCTCGCGCCCGACGAACCGAATGTCGCCCCGGCCATTCAGGGATTTAGCGAGTCGGTGATGTCAGCGGTGCCTGGCATGCCCGCTCGTATGCAGAAGCACCTCGCTCGTCCATCCACGGGGTCGGCGTGCAAGCGCCTGGCGATGTTCCTGAGGTGGATGGTCCGGCCCGGGCCGGTTGACTTCGGACTGTGGAGCAGCATCCGTCCCGACCAACTCGTGCTTCCGCTTGATGTACACACCGGTCGGCAGGCACGCATGCTTGGCCTCATTCAGCGCCGACAGGACGACTGGCACTCCGTCGAGGCGCTCACCACTAAGTGCCTGGCATTCGACCCGACCGACCCCGCGCGCTGCGACTTTGCACTGTTCGGCTCCGGAGCCCACGGAGTCACGCATCCACCGCATCTCCGAGTGGAGGCGCACACCGGCTGACGTTGCTCGCGCGTTGTTCAGCCGATTCTTGGTAGACTGTCGCGGTTCGATTTCCGCTGTGATGCCCCACCGCTGCTGGACCCTCCTGCTTCTGCTCGCTGTCGCAGCACCTCTCGCTGCGACGGCCCAGCCCATGAGGGATCTCCCCTTCCCCACCGAGGCGGATGTCCCGCAGCTGTCTGACGCGTCTGAGGTTTCGATGCTGACCATGCTTCCCGGAGAGGATGTTTACGCGCTCTTCGGGCACACCGCCGTTCGCGTGCGGGATCCCTACCTGGGAATTGACCGCACGTACAACTACGGGACGTTTGACTTCAACCAGCCGAACTTCGTGTTGCGGTTCCTGCGCGGGCAGATGGACTACCGTCTAACCACCGCTCAGTTCGAACACACGCTTCTGGAGTACCAGCACCAGCGCCGTCCGATAATCGAGCAAACGCTCAATCTCAGCGGAGACGAGCGGCAGGACCTGTTTCGCTTCCTGGAGACCAACAACCTCCCCCAGTACACGGTCTACCGTTACGACTTTCTGTTCGACAACTGTTCCACGCGACCGCTCGATGCGCTCGAATGGGTGTTCAGTGATAGGCTATCGCTCGGCGACTACTCACCTCCGCCGGGCTCATTCCGCGATCTACTCGAACCGTACATCGCTGCGGACGCCTCGCTGAGCTTTGGAATCGACCTCGGGCTCGGACGCAGGGTCGACCGCAGCCCAACTCCGCGCGAGGCCGTATTCCTGCCGCTCGAACTTCGAAACGCGCTGGACGCGGCGACAGTCGACGGCGAGCCGCTGGTCGTTCGCACGGACACGCTCTTCTGGGTCGAAGGAGCAGGGATGCCCGAGCCATCGCGGGACGTCTTGACGCTGTTCATGACCGCGCTGTTGGCACTTGTCGTGGCGCTCACCATCGTTCGGCCCGAAAGCGTTGCACTCCGAATCATTGACGTCTCATTGCTCCTGATTGCCGGGCTTGCGGGCCTGATCCTGGCGCTGTTGTGGTTTGCGACCGAACACCACGTCACTCGGCTGAATGTGGACCTGCTCTGGGCCTGGCCGACGCACCTCGTCGCGGTGGTGTTCGTCGTTCGCGATAACGTTTCGAGCCGGATCCGCATATACTGGTCTCTGGCGGCCGCAGCGGCGGGAGCAGCGGGATTGCTCGGGCTCATCGCCGTTCTTTCGATGCCATTCGCGGCAATCCCTCTCGCGCTGATGCTGGCCGTCCGCCTGGCTACTCGGGCTCGCCCCGAACCCGTCGTCCTTTCTTCATAGCTCCGATGCAAGTCCTGGAATCAAATCTCCCCGGTCAACCAGTCTCCGAACAAGGAGGATCTCCCGGCTTGCCGCCTCGAGTATCGCGGTCCCTGCTCGACGCGCTCTCTACCAGGGCAGCGATTGGAGGAGGACCCAGAGAGATCGTCAAGGTCGAGGCTCCGTTCTCCGGGCGTGGGGTGGGAGAGGTCCTTGCAGCTTCTCGAAAGGATGTAGAGCGTGCGATCGAGCGGGGCCGGCAGGCGCAACAGGCGTGGAGAATCACCTCCATGCGCGAGCGAACTCGCGTTCTCCTGCGCCTTCACGACCTGCTCTTCGAGCGAATGCAGGAGGGGATGGACATCATCCAACTCGAATCCGGCAAGGCACGAATGGATGCCTTCATCGAGCTGATGGACGTGGCGATCGTGGCTCGCTACTATGCCTTTCACAGCGCGGGCACACTCGGCACGCGGCGCCGAGCCGGGTTTTTGCCGGGTCTGACGCAGACGGAGGTCGCCTACCGGCCCAAGGGGGTAGTGGGCGTCATCGCACCCTGGAACTACCCGCTGACGATCGCCATCTCCGACTCCATCCCGGCGCTCATGGCAGGCAATGCCGTGGTGATCAAGCCGGCCGAGCTTACGCCGTACTCCGCGCTCTGGGGCGCGGGGCTTTTGCAGGAAGCGGGCGTTCCTCCCGAACTCGTCCAGGTCGTGCCGGGCTACGGGCCCGAGGCGGGCGAGGCCCTGGTTGACAGCGCTGACTTCGTCCACTTCACGGGGAGCACGGAGGTGGGCCGGCAGGTGGGAGCACGCGCCGCCGAGAACCTGACCGATGTCTCGCTGGAGTTGGGAGGGAAGAATCCCCTCATCGTTCGGCGCGACGCCGACCTCGGCCGCATCATCCCCGGGATCATTCAGGCGTGCTACTCTTGCGCAGGACAACTCTGCGTCTCGGCCGAACGAATACTCGTGCACGAGTCGATCAAGGATGAGTTCATTGATCGTCTCATCCGCGCGGTCAGCGCGATGGAGCTCAACGCCCGGTACGACTTCAGCGCCTCGATGGGCTCCCTCGCGTCGCGCGAGCAGCTGGAAAAAGTCAGCTCGCACGTGGAGGAAGCGCGGGAGAAGGGCGCCACTGTCCTGGTCGGTGGCGAGGCTCTACCGGAAATCGGCCCGCTGTTCTACTCCCCCACCCTCCTCGAAGGGGTAACACCCGAGATGAGCGTGTTCGCGGAGGAAACGTTTGGTCCCGTGGCCTCCATTTCGACCTTCGTGGACGATGACGACGCCGTGCGGCAGGCGAACGACACACCGTACGGGCTGCACGCCAGCATCTGGTGCCGCGACATCGGTGCGGCGAAGAGGGTCGCGGCACAACTTCATGCGGGCACGGTGTCGATCAACGACGCCTACGTGTCTGTGTGGGGATCGACGGCTGCGCCGATGGGTGGATTCAAGTCATCCGGGATGGGCCGGCGTCATGGCCCCGAGGGCCTCCTGAAGTACACTGAACCGCAGTCCATCAGTACGCAGCTACTCGGACCGCTGGCACCTCATTCCCTCGGCGTCTCGCAACAGGCCTTCGCCGCCGTCACCGAGCGGGTGTTGCGAGCGATGCGCTATCTACCTGGGATACGCTAGGATTCGGCAAGCCCCAGACACTCACGTATCCCGAGTATCCACTCGGGCACCGAAATCCCGTACTCCTCCTCCAGTCGGTGGCAAAGGAGAGCCGAGTTCTGAGGTCGAATCGCTTTCGTGGGGAAGTAGGACGAGTCGACGCGCCGTATCTCACAGCCCGTGTCGAGCGTGTCCACGATAACCTTGGCGAGGTCATACCTCGATGCAGGTGGCTGGCCTGCGACGTGCACCACTCCCCAGGGACCGTCCGCGTTCGGCACTCGGTCTACGAGTTTCAGCAAAATGCGCGCAAGGGCACGAGCTGGTGTCGGACTCCCCCATTGATCGGTGACGACCGCGATGTCCGGTCGCTCGGCCGCCAGTCGAGCGATCGTGGTGACGAAGTTGGGGTGACCGCGTGCGAAGACCCACGATGTACGAACGATGAGGTGACGTCGACAATTCGCCTGTACGGCGACCTCGCCCTCGAGCTTCGTCCGACCGTAGACGTTGAGCGGGTTCGGGGATGCCACCTCGTCGTAAGGGCCTTCGGCGCCGTCGAAGACGTAGTCCGTCGAAAGGTGTACAAGCGGGATTCCCGCGTCTTCGCACGCCTCAGCCAGTATTCCTGGCGCCGTGGCATTCACGGGCTGGGCAACCTCGGGCGCGTCCTCGGCGCCGTCGACATCCGTGAACGCGGCTGCGTTGATCACGGCCTTCCAGCCACCAGTGGCGATCACGCGGCGAACCTCGTCGCTGCGCGTCACATCTAGCCTTGCGCGCGGGAACGCCTCGATCAACTCCGGGGAGAGCGAAGCCAGCGCGCTCCCCACCTGCCCTCCGGCGCCCGTCACCAGGATTCGGTCACCCATCTACTCGGGGTAGGTCATTCGTCCCCAGATTTCTGAGTAGCGGAAGGGCCTGATCCCGCTCCGAGAGCGTGGGCTCGTCGCCGGGCCAGTCGATGGCCAGGTCCGGGTCGTCCCAGCGAACCCCGCCCTCGTCATCGGGCCGATAGTAGTCCGTTGTGAGATAGAGCACGTCTGCCACATCCGACAGCACGTAGAAGCCGTGAGCGAGACCTGGTGGCACCCAGAGCTGGTGATGAGCCTCATCGTCCAGTTGCACTGCCACGTGCCTGCCGAAGGTAGGTGAGCCGCGCCGCAGATCGGCCACGACGTCCAGGACGGCACCTCGGGCCACGCGGACGAGCTTGCCCTGCGGATGCCGCTTCTGAAAATGCAGTCCGCGAAGGACGCCACCTCGCGACCGCGAGTGGTTGTGCTGAACGAAGGTCGAGGTCAAGCCAGCCGACGTGTAGGTGCTCTCGCGAAACGTCTCGACGAAGAACCCGCGGTCGTCGCCGTGTACGACGGGCTCGATGAGCTTCACGCCGTGTACGGCGAGTTCGGTGACGTGCGCTGTGGTAGGTGCGGCTGCCATCAGTTGATCAATCTCAGCAAGTACTCGCCATAGGCGCTGCTCCTCATCGGTCCGGCTAGGCGCTCGACGTCCTCTGCGGTGATATAACCCATCCTGAAGGCTATCTCTTCCGGGCAGGCGACTTTCAATCCCTGCCTGCTCTCCACAACCTCTACGAACTGCGACGCCTCGAGCAAGGAGCGATGGGTGCCGGTATCGAGCCAGGCCATTCCTCGGCCCAGCAACTCAACGCGTAGCGTTCCCCGATCGAGGTACGCCCTGTTGACGTCGGTTATCTCGAGTTCGCCTCGGCTGGATGGCGTGAGGTTGCGCGCGATATCCGGCGCATCACCGTCGTAGAAGTAAAGGCCCGTCACGGCAATGTTCGAGGCGGGCTGCGCCGGTTTCTCGTCGATGCTCTTCACCGAACCGTCGTTGGCGAAGGACACCACGCCGTACCGCTCGGGATCGGTGACGGGATATCCGAAGATGGTCGCTCCTGTCTGGAGCTTGGCGGCGCGCTGCAGCCTTTCCGAGAGGCCGTGGCCGTAGAAAATGTTGTCACCGAGGATGAGCGCGGTGCCCTCCCCCGCCAGGAAATCGTCACCGATGAGCAACGCTTCGGCGATGCCCCGCGGTTCGTCCTGCTCGGCGTAGTTCATCGAGAGGCCCCACTTGGCTCCATCACCAAGCAGGCGCTCGAAGTGCGGCAGGTCGTGCGGCGTCGAGATCAGAAGCAGGTCGCGAATGCCCCCGAGCATCAGCGTGCTGAGGGGATAATAGATCATCGGCTTGTCGTACACGGGCATCAGCTGTTTGCTGAACGCCGCCGTCAGCGGCAACAATCGCGTACCCGACCCGCCAGCGAGAATGATTCCCTTCATGTGGATGTGCCCTTGTGGTCAGGCAACGCGGTAATCATGAACTTGCTTCGTGGACTTTCCCGATCGCGCGTCGAACACGTTCATCGAGCCGCACCTTGGACAGGCGACCTGTGTGACGCCACGGCGGTCCTCCTTAGAGTTGGGCTGGTCGAAGTAGCCTTTATGGGACTTGCAATAGAAAGCGCCCTGCCTGGCGTTCAGGCCCTTCAGCGGCTCAGGCAGCTTCTTAAGGCGCTCAAAGTAGTCGCACAGATCAGGCAACGGACACGCCTCGCACTAGGGCGCGCGCGCCTGACACGTTTAACGACCGTGTAAGATCAAGAGGTGATGTGCCTCGGCCCAAGCTTCCCTGGGCACCACCCTGTGCAGCGCCCGCTCGACAGCGAGCGGCGTCGAAGCCTTGCGCACGATGCCGATCCGATTCGCTACCCGAAAGACATGCGTGTCGACCGCAATCGCGGGCTCATCGAATGCGACCGCCATCATCACGTTTGCCGTCTTCCGGCCGACACCGGCGAGCCCCATCAACTCTTCCCGCGTAGTCGGAACC
>JBJHBB010000134.1:0-1006 GCA_050485265.1 Rhodothermales bacterium
GTCCTGAGACGGTCGAGGCGGTCATGCGGGCCGGACTGCGGCACACTGAGGTGGGACTTCGGCGCCGTCTACGGCAACTCCCCGACGGCGTTTGGCGCGAAGTCCAGTACCTCGATCACGATGGCCACGACTTCAATCGTCGTGCCATCGTGTGCACCCTCACCAAACGCGGCGAGTCATTGACCCTCGACTTCACCGGGTCTTCACCTCAGGTCGATGGTTTCGCGAACTGCGCCTTCGGTGGTCTGCGCGCAGCTTCGCTCAGCGGAATTTGCGTCACGCTCGGCTACGACCTGACATGGAATGACGGTATCGCTCGGTGTATTGACATCATCGCGCCTCCTCGTTCCATCGTGACGGCCGAGTACCCGGCTCCCGTCTCCATGGCGACCATCTCGGCCATCATCGTGACCCTGAACCTCGTGGTTGCCGCGGCGTCGAAGATGCTGCTGTCGAGCCCGGAGAATCGGGAGGAGGCCATGGCTGCCTGGTGCGGCACATCGATTGGTTACTCGATAGCAGGTGTGAACGAGGACGGCCAGTACGGGCTCTGTGCCGAGGCAAGCCACTTTGCCGGAGGCGGTGGCGCCCGGACCTATGCGGACGGGGTCGACACTGGCGGGATCATCATCAATACGACGGCGAACATCCCGTCAATCGAGGAGACGGAGAACGAGTATCCGGTTCTCTACCTGACGCGCCATCAGTTGTGCGACTCCGGTGGTCCCGGGAAGTACCGGGGTGGTATGTCGGGCGGTGTGGCCCTGATGCCGTATCGCGCCCGGGGTGAACTGGAGACGTCCTTCGCCGGGGCAGGCGCACAGATTCCGAACGGCGCCGGTATCGCTGGAGGTCTGCCGGGGTCAGCCCTGCGGATTCTTCGTTACCCGGCCGCGGGCACCATCGAGGAGTTGGCATCCCTCGACGTGCGACACGCCGAGGCGATGAGAACCATCGTCGATCCCCCTCCTCACCCCTCGCGCCGACCCTTCACCCACGCAGGGTG
>JBJHBB010000134.1:1016-6408 GCA_050485265.1 Rhodothermales bacterium
GACTCTGTCTCCCAACCGAAACCATTGAGTACCACAGCTGGCAGGGCGCCGGTGGCTACGGCGACCCCCTCGAGCGACAACCGATGCTCGTTCTCGAGGACCTCGAGGGGGGAGCCATCTCCACTGTCGCGGCACGTGACGTGTACGGCGTCGTCCTAGTTGATGGCCGAGTCGATGAAGCCGCAACCGACGCGCGCCGCGACAGGATCCGCAGCGCTCGAGTGCAACGAGCGCGTCCCGTTCGGGAAGTTGCCAGGCTTGCTGATCAGTATCTCTCCGCGCCCGACGGACATCGACCACCCAGTCACGGCATAGTGAGGCACGGCGACTTCATCGAGATCGACTTCGAGGCGGACACCACACGGTGCGCGAAGTGTGGGCATGTATTGGGGTCAGCAACCGATGACTTCCGCCTCGGCTGTCTCGTCGAGGAGGCGTCACCGTCGGTGGCCGGTACAGGCCGGGGCGAGGACCACCCCCATAGCGACGTGCAACAGCTGTGTTACTACTGCCCCTGCGGGGTTCAACTCGAGTCGGAAGTGCACGTCAACGGGCATGCACTCGCCAGTTCGGTCATCCTCGCATCGCCCCCGAACGCCGACGGTTAGGACGCGTTCCTGATGGACCGAAGCCCAAAGTTGAAGGACCTTTCCACCGCCGTCATCGCTGACTGCATGGGGCGCTTCGGCGCTATGCACGGCCGGATCAGACGGCTCAGTGGCTCGGGGTTGGCCGGACCCGCCTTCACTGTGGAAGTCGCGGCAGGCGAGAACCGGACCATCCATCTGGCCATTGAGCAGGCTCCCGCCGGCTCGGTCCTCGTCGTGGACGCCGAAGGCCACCTTGGGCGAGCGGTCTGGGGCGACGTGATGACCGCTGCGGCGATTGCGTCAGGCATCGCCGGGTTAGTCGTGGACGGCGCCATCCGCGACCTCGGGGCCATCCGCGAACGAGACTTCCCCGTCTACGCCTCCGGCGTCACGCCAGCCGGGCCGCACAAGGGATGGCCAGGTCGGATCGGTCTCCCCGTGGCGGTAGGAGACGTATGCATCGCGACGGGAGATCTGGTCGTGGGCGACCTCGATGGGGTGGCCGTCGTACCTAGCGGGGAGATTGACCGGGTCCTCGAAGCTGCGCATGAGCGCAATGCTCTCGAAGCCAGGTGGATGCGCCGCATCGAAGAAGGCGAACCGAGTCCAGACGTCTTGAAGCTCCGATGACCTCAGCACAGAGGAATGAATCAGTGAAACTCGGACGAACCGCGAACGGCGACGACACCGACTTCGTTGTCTCTTCCGACGGCGAGCAGTGGCACCGTCTGCGTGACCTTGGGGCCGCAGTCGAGGACACTGCGGCGGCCATCGCCGCCTGGGACGACATCTGCGACGCCGTGAAGGAAACGGCGATGGCTCCCGGTGAACTCGACGGTGAACTCCTCTGCCCGGTGGTGCGCCCCTCGAAGATGCTCGCGATCGGCCTGAACTACGCCGACCACATCACCGAGACCGGCGCGGAGCGGCCAGATCGGCCGATCGTGTTCGCCAAGTACCCCAACTCCCTAACCGGACCCTATGAGCCGGTTGTCGTCGATGAGCGCCTTACCGAGCAGGCCGACTACGAGGTCGAGCTCGCTGTGATTGTCGGCCGCCGTGCCCGATGGGTCGAGGCTGCCGAAGTCCAGGACTACGTCTTTGGCTACGCGGTGGCGAACGATGTCTCAGCACGGGACTGGCAACGCGCCGACACACAGTTCTCCCGCTCCAAGAGCATGGACACCTTCTGCCCCGTGGGCCCGTGGATCACGACCGCCGACGAGGTCCTGGACCCCCAATCACTTCCCATACGGAGCATCGTGAACGGAGAGGTCCGCCAAGAGCTGACAACCGAGCACATGATTTTCAAGATTGGCGAGCTAGTGGAGTTCCTCAGTCGCACGATGTCGCTGGAGCCGGGTGACGTCATCCTGACTGGGACTCCGCCAGGCGTCGGCTTCGCCATGGATCCACCCCGCTATCTCGTTCCAGGCGACCGGGTTCGGTGCGAGATCGATGGTCTCGGAGCGATAGAGAACGACATCGTCGGCCCCGACGCGAGCGGGTCGTGAGCATGAGACAACGGTGCGCCTGCAAGCGGAACTGGGAGGCTGGACACGATGGTTGAGATGCTGAACAGGCTGATGGACGTAGCGATCGGTGAACGCGCACCCGACCTTGTGGTTCGGGGGACCAAGCTGATCAACCTTCACCTGCATGAGGTTGAGGAGGTCGACATCCTGGTTGCCAGCGACCGTATCGCTGCGGTGGTCGATGCTGGCACGGCAGAAACGGGCGAAGCCACTACCGTCATTCAGGCCGACGGGGCGTTCGCCGTGCCGGGCCTGTTCGACGCCCACTTCCACATGGGCGGCTCGCACCTGCCAGTGGTGGGGCTTGCCGACGCACTGCTGGCTCGCGGGACGACCGCGATTGCCACGGACTTCTACGAGATCTACACCGTCGCTGGTCCGGAAGGTGTCCGGCAGGCTCTCGGCGAGGTGGCTGAGACGGGACTGAAGGCGAAGTTCCTCGCGCCGCTGCACCTGCTAGGCCTAGAGACCGTCGGAACATTCGGATGGGACGTCAAGGCCGAGGACTTCATCGAGATGCTCTCCTGGCCAGAGACTATCGGGGTGATGGAACCACCCGCATCAATCGTCCTTGCACGTCATCCCGATGTGCTGCGGGTCATCTCACACCTCCGCGATCTCGGCAAGACCCTTGCCGGCCACGCGCCAGGACTGGTCGATCGGTCGATGCAGGCCTACCTAACGGTCGGCGCCTCGTCGGACCATGAGAGCCAGACGGAACCCGAGGCGGTCGCCAAGCTTCGTCGCGGCATGCAGCCGATGATGCGCAAAGGATCAGCAGCACCCGATCTACCTGCACTCGTCTCGATGGTCCACCACCATCCTCAAGCGACCCGGTGGATGATGGTCTGTTCCGACGAAGTGGACCCCGGGGACCTCGTCCGGACCGGGCACATGGATGAGAAGGTCCGAATGGTGATCGACGCTGGGGTCGACCCAATCACCGCCGTAGCGTTGGCGTCAGTAAACGTCGCCGAGTACTTCAACCTCAGCACCGATCTCGGCACCATCGCTCCGGGCCGCCGAGCCGACATCGTGCTGGTGAAGGATCTCGATGATTTCCGTGCGGATGTCGTCGTCGCGGACGGCGCCGTCGTATCCCGTGCCGGACAACCCGTGAGCCCAACGACCGAGTTCGATGTCGCCGACCGGATCCGCAGCCGGGTCAACCTGCAGCGCGAGCTCGTCAGTGACGACTTTCACTACTCCGTCGACGACTCCGCACGCACTGCCCGCATGCGTGTCATCGGGGTGGAGGATGGCAGCCTCGTCTCAAGCCCGCTTGAGGGGGAGCTGCCGGTTATCAAGGGTGTCGTCCAGCCCAGCATCCCCGACGACGTATTGAACATTGCGATTATCGAGCGGCATAAGGGATCGGGGCGCATCCGGAGAGCGTTCGCATCTGGTTTCGGGTTCCATGGCGGTGCGGTCGCGATGACCTACTGCCACGTCTACCACAACGTTCTTGTGGTGGGCGCGTCACCCGGGGATATGGCCCTTGCAGCAAACACGGTCGCCGACCTCGGGGGAGGGATCGCCGTTGTGCGCGACGGACAGGTCGTGGCGAGCTGGGCGCTGCCGATCGTGGGCGTGATCAGTGACCAGCCACTCGACCAGGCCCAGCCCGCATTCGATGCCGTGAACGAGGCCATCACTTCGTTGGGCTGCAAACTCACGAGTCCGGTGCTGTCGCTGTCATTCGTCGCCCTGCCAACCATACCCGCGTACGGCCTGACGGATCTCGGGCTCTACGACGTCTTGAGTGGAGAGTTCCGGGACCCGGTGCTCGAGCTGTTTGACTAGGTCCGGAATCAACCACCAGGCTGACACTCGGGAGCGCCACAGCACCACGCAAGGGGACAGGCGTGTTCGACGTGACATGCGAGCGGAACGTGGCGACCCCGACACGCGACGGTGTCAAGCTGCGTGCCGATGTTTGGCGACCAATCGGAGTCGGCAAGCTTCCAGTTCTGGCTATGCGGCTGCCATACGGCAAGGAGGCTGCCCAAGATGCGGTATATGCACATCCGGCATGGTGGGCCAGCCACGGGTACGCAGTCGTCATCCAGGACTCCCGCGGCCGCCACGCATCCGACGGCCTGTTCAAGCCGTTCCTGACGGAGGGAGACGACACCGAGGACCTCATCACGTGGCTACACGAGCAGCCCTTCTGCAATGGCCATGTCGGCATGTACGGGTTCTCCTACGCCGGCACCGTCCAACTGCAGGGAGCTGTCCGCCTCCCCGAAGGTCTCCATGCCATCGCGCCCGCCATGACACAGGCCGATTTCTATGAAGGGTGGACGTATCGTCACGGCGCCTTCGCGCTCGGCTTCAATGCATCCTGGGCCACGTTTCTTGCTCAGGATCTGGCCCGACGCGACGGTGACAGCGCGCGCGAGCAGGAACTCCTTAGGCAGTTCGCTTCGATGCCCGCCGTCTATGGCACCCTTCCGCTGACCGCACTACCTCATCTTGGCGCTGAGGGGACGGCGCCCTTCTTCCATGAGTGGCTGTCGCACCCAACGCGGGATGCATACTGGGACAACCTTGATATCCGAGACGGGGTTAACCGGGTGGCTAGCCCAGCCTTCGTGGTCGCTGGTCTATGGGATGTCTTCTTGGACGGCACCCTCGACGTCCACCGGCGTTTGCGTAGCGGCACCGCAGGCGACCAGACGCGACTTATCATTGGGCCCTGGGCGCATGTGCCGTGGGTGCCTTCGGTCGGGAGCCGAGACTTCGGAGATGCAGCCGCGAACCGCGTGAGCGACGCGCAGCTGCGATTCTTCGACCAGCATCTTCGCGGGGCTGACCCGTCCGCCGATGCGCAGGTCCGCTACTTCGTCACCGGCGCCAATCGGTGGGAAGAGGACCGAGTGTGGCCACCGTCCGCGCAGCCGTGGCCCCTCTACCTTCGAAGCCGCGGACGAGCAAACTCGCTTCACGGGCGGGGCTACCTGTCTCAAGATGAGCCGGGCTCGGAGCCGCCGGATGTCTACGCGTACGACCCGGCCGTTCCGGTTCCGAGCCTCGGCGGACGCTCGTGCTGCGTCGAAGGCATCGCCCCCATCGGCCCGATGGATCAGCGACCGGTGGAGTTGATGAACCAAGTCCTGGTCTACACGTCCCCACCACTGGACCGCGACTATCTGATTGTAGGTGCCGCGGCGGTGGAGCTGTTCGCGGCATCATCGGCCCGCGATACCGACTGGACGGTCAAGCTCTGTGACGTCGGGCCTGACGGTCGATCTTTGAACGTACAGG
>JBJHBB010000135.1:0-6401 GCA_050485265.1 Rhodothermales bacterium
CCTTCTCGGCTCTCGCAGTCAGCGGGTCGCCATCGATCACGAGGCCCTCCGCGCCAGCCGCAAGCGTGCGGAGCGGCGCCTGGGCGATGTCATCCGATACACGAGATCGATAGCCTGTCGCCGGCGCTACATCCTGACCTACTTCGGGGAGGGCGCACCGGACCACTGTGGGAGCTGCGACAATTGCCTTGGCCGGCACACGCCGCCGTCACCCGGGCCTGAGGACGAAGCACGTCTCCGGTCCATCCTGCAAGCCGTCGCCGACAGTTTGCCCGTGGACGGCTGGTTGAAGTCCGAATCCTTGCCTGCCCACCGAGTACTAGCGCTGGCCGACTGGCTCGTAGGAGAGGGCTATCTCGAGCTCGCCGATCCGATTAGCGAGAGCTTTGCTCTCACGGCCAAGGGCAGAGCCGCTCTCCAGCGAAACTAGGGCTCCACGACAACTTGGAACGGAGCCGAGATTGAGGACATCCCGTCGGTACCAACGGCTCGGATCTGAAGCTCGTGTTCACCTGGTGGTAGCTGAAGCGACGCGCGGTATGTAGACCGTTCCTCCGTTGCGCGCACCATGAAAGCGTCGTAGCCTTCCTCCCCAACAACCTCAACGACATACCTCGCCGGCAATGAGCCGCTGCTCGACCACTCGATCATCACCCGGTCCGAGCCGACCCACGTGTTCAGCCTAGGCAGCTCGAGAGGAGCTTGATTCCTTGGCCGAACCATGAACAGCCCCCGGTTCATGTCGGCGATGGTGACGGTCCCGCTCTCGTAGAACGGGTACACATTCCACGCCCCTCCGAACTGGGTGGCCGTGTCCTCCGGGAAGGAGTCGAAGAAGGCCACATTGGTGAGCGAGGCTTCCGCTGCGTCGTCAATTCGAGCGATCTCGAGACCACGTCGATAATTGGCCATGTAGACCATCTGCCCGCGAACGTACAGGTTGTGAGCGATCGCGCGGGTCGGGCCGAAGTGATCACCCACAAACTGCGGATTCTGGAGATCGGAAAGGTCAACGATCAGGGTGCGCGTGTTGAAGCCGAAGCGCATCTCGTCGAGCTCGTCGTTCACTACGAAATGCCGGCGGTCCTCCGTGAACCAGCCCTGATGCGTGTACCCGATGTTGGGATAGATCGCCTGGCTGATCATGACCGGCCCGGAGGGATCCGTCGTATCAACGATCGTCACGACGTCTTCGTTGGAGGCAACGCAGATTTCTCGGCCAGCGTACCGCGTGTCTGGTCCCTCGTAGATCTCGCAGTAGAGGTCGTGCGTGTAGCCGTCGTCGGCGAAACAGCCCGCAAAGGTGGGCGCCATAGGCTGGCGCATGTCAACCATGTGCAGGCCTCCGTCGCAACCCAGCGACTCCCGATTGCCAACGATGTATACCGTTCTCGAGTCGAACACCGCTGCCACGTTGTGGGCATGACCGACGGCGTCGTAGTGCGCATCCGGTTCGAACTGAACTGGGGCTTCGGAGCGATCTACCTCTTCGAGGCGGTGCAGGTCGAAGATCTGCATTCCATGGCCGTCGGCTTCGCTAACGATGACCGCGAGATGGCCGAAAACCTTCAGTTCTCGCCAGGCGGAGGGGTCCGTGTGCGCGGGAAGCTTACCCAGGTAAACGGGTCGTGTCGGGTCGGTGATATCGACGAAACCGGTGCCGTCATCGAGGCCCATCAGTGCGTACTCGCGGGCGGTCTCGGGATTGGTCCATCCCCAGTGGCCGCTTCCGGCTCGCGAGCCGAACTCACCGAGCGACACGTGACCCAGCAGGTCGACATTCTCGCACTCATACTCCGCCGCGAGCCCGTCGACGCAGGGGGCCGGCTGCGACGCGGCAGTGGCCGCAAGGAGAGCGCACGCTACGACAACCCGCGGCCATAGGGCCTTCCGTACGGAAAGCCGCGACCTCAACGGCCTATGCTCGTAATCGAGCGCGTGGTGACCGTTCCGCCGCCACTGGCTCGAACGAGGTAGACTCCGGCTGGGAGGGCAGATGTGTCGACCGAGAAACTGTGGCCGGTCCCACCGACCAGCGTACCCTCGTGAACATTTACAACGCGGCGACCGAGCACATCGAAGATCTCCACGCTAATGTCCGTGTCCATGGGGATCTCGAGCCCAATCACAAGCGTCCTTCCGAACGGATTGGGATAGGTCTCGAAATCGATGAATCCTCCAGTCGCCCCGGCTTCCTGGTTGACAGGGAAATTGTGGAACTCGACCGAGAACAACCCTCCATTGATGTCGCTAACCAGGACGGTCCCACTCGCGAAGTAGGGGTATGTACTCCACGCACCGCGAAACCCGCCGGAGCCAACGCACTGCGGATCGGTGAGGATGCAGTCGCGGGAGGGATAGGTGTCGAAGTGTCCGAGCAAGTGCATCGAGGACACGGAACGCGTGGTGACGAGAGGCTGAGCATTCGCCACGCGAAGCCCCGTCATATAATTGGCCGCGTAGACGATGTCATCTTTGAGAAAGAGATTATGGGTGATGGCACGCGTGCCATAGGAAAAATCGCCTACGAACTGGGGATTCTCGAGGTCACTTACATCGAGAACGATCGATCGGGTTTGGATACCATAATTAGATTCGTCGAACTCGTCATTCACAAGAAAGAACCGCTGATCACTTGTGAGCCATCCCTGGTGGGTGTATCCCGTGTTCGGGTAAATCGCCTGCGAGAGCATCGTTGGATTGCTCTTGTTCGTCACATCGACGATCGTGACGGTGTTTTCGTTGGACGCGAGGCAGATCTCGTCGCCCGTATAGCGCGTGTCCGGGCCCTCGTACACCACGCACTGCACGTCGTGCGTGTAGCCGTCGGCACTGAAACACCCGGCGAACTGCGGTTGGAGTGGTTGAGAGATGTCGACCATGTAGAGGCCACCGTTGCAGACGTATCCGCCCGCTTGCGTCCGCCCACCCACGATGTATGCGTATCCGGTGTCCTCGTTGATGGCGATGTTGTGCGCTCGTCCGATCGTGTGAGCACCAGAGCCCGTGAATACCAGGTCGGCCTGAAAGACTCGTGTTGGGTCCGGCGCGACGCTACGAAGGTGGTTCAGGTCAAAGACCTGCATTCCATGCTGACTTGCCTCGCTGACCACGAACATGAAATCACCGTTGACTTTCATGTCTCGCCACAGTGACGGCTGCGTGGCGGTCGGCAGCTTACCGAGAAGCTGGGGCTCCTCCGGGTTGGTGACGTCCACGAAGAAGACGCCGTTGTCGAGACCCATCAGGGCGTACTCCCGACCGCTGATGCCATCGGTCCATCCCCACACGTCATTGCCTGACGCCGCCCCCATTTGTGTGAGCGTCACACGGGAGAGCAGGTCAACGCCGCCACATGAGTACTGCGTACCCTGGTGGCTGGCCCACCCATCGATGCAGTCAGCACGCTGCGCCTCGACTGGCAGGGTGAGGAAGACTAGAATGGCAACGAGCGTAGCGAGGCGGAGCATGAACCGGGAACTGGTGGGGACCTTGAAGCTACGCGATGCGAGGGGATGCAGCTAATCTTCGAGCGCAGCACCCTCGAACCGGTTAGCATCGCGGTTTTTGGTTGCGGCAGCAGCGGGAAACACACGGCCGTTCATCGCGACGTAGACGCCGCTCGGCAGCGTCTGGAGCGCCCCGATGGCAAAGCCGATGTTGAACTCGGCGTCCGAACCTTTGAACCGTGCCGGTTGAAGCGAACCCACGAAGACGACCGTGCGCTCACCGAGGTCACCGTAATTCTCCACGGCACGCGCGGTATCGGCCATGGTGTCCGTGCCGTGCGTGACCAGCACGCGGCGCACGGGTGAGGAGTGAACCTTTTCGGCGACCTGTTCACGGTCGTCGTCGGTCATCTCGAGGCTGTCCTTCCTCAGAAGCGTCTCAATGGACCAGTCGAAGTTGACGCCCACGCCCCGTAGAATTTCGGCGATCTGCGGGTCCCCCACTTCGTACTCACTACGAGCGTCGAAGTATACCTTATCGATGGTCCCTCCTGTCGTCAAGATCAGGATCTGCATATTGGAGCGTGTCGGGGAGGAGTTGAGGGACTGTCACCGATGGCTCGAGTTGCTCCTGCTGATGCCGGAGATGATCGGTGACGCGGTCGTACAGACGAAGGAAGTGGTCGGGGTGACGGGCGTAGATCTCGATCGTGCGACTCAGAGTAGCCGTATCGACGCCGATCTGAGCTAGACTTGCATGTCGCAAGCTGTCGAGATCCTCACCCGTACGGGCCGCGCGCGCCGCTGCGAGGTGTGAATCCGCAAGTGCGCGAACGAGCAGCGAATCGTTGAGGGGTGCCTGGCGCTCGGGTCCGGCATCGGTGCAGGCAGCGAGCGTCAGCATCAGCAGCAGTGCGGGAAACCTCACGCCGCCTGCTTTCCAGCCTTCACCCGATGCGCGAGAGCGTCGGGAAGGTCGATTTCCATCTTGAGCAGGTGCGCTCCATAGGTCTTGCCCTGCGCGTCGAGCTTGAGGGACACCGTCCCGCCGCCTCCGAGCGATTCATGAAGGAGGAAGTTGAGCGCGCTCAGGTTGGGTAACTCGAAACGCTCGACCTCCCCCTTCACCATCGGGCCGAAGTGCGTCTTCACGCGCTCGACGGTTAGCAAATCACTGAGGAAAGGATAAAAGTCCGGATGCCGCGCAATGACGCCGACGTTCACGGCGTCCCCTTTGTCGCCCGAGCGGGCGTGCGCGATATCGATGAGTCTGAGCTTCATGGGTGCCGATCTCGGGTGGGGCATGAGAGCACGAGAGTTGAACCTATCGGCGCAGGCCGGGCGGTGGCTCGGCGTCGTCGTCGATGTCGTCCAGATCATCCTCGAGACGATCGCCGAGGACGGCAGGCTCGTCGTCCCGTGTACGGAAGGTATGGGCGATGGCCTCCATCTGGCGCAGGAATTCGCGCTTGTCGTAGCGAGGCGCGAACACCATTCCGTCGATCAGAAAGAAGCGTCCGGAGTCCTCCTCGTAGAATGCGAAGTTCACGAATGGGCCACCCATGCCCATGGTTCTACCGGCATCAGTCGAGAGGTACCAGGTGCCTCGGGTCTCGAGCGCCCACCGGCCGGCGAGCGTGACGGTGTCGGTGACGATCGGGCGACGATCGGGGAAGCGGTCCTCGACACGGATCCAAGTCGTGTCGCCGGTTCCGAGGACGAACTGTCTGCTGAGGCGATTGCGAAGCACCTTGACCGAATCGGGGTGCAAGCGCTCCAGTCGCGGATCCTGCTCGTAGTAGACGAAAAAGTCGCGCCACGAGTCTGCCTCGGAAATGCGGCGCATGCGGACGAAAGTGCCGGCATTGCCAGTGGCTGTCTGGAAGGTCGTATCCCGCACCACGACGTAGTCGTGCTGGACGGCGACGGCGAACCCGTGACGCTCGAGCAGTTGGTCTTCAATTTCGGTTTGCCGCGCCCGGGCGAACATGTCGCGCGTCATGCGACTCCGGTTGACGGCGTTGAAAGCCTGCCGCATTTCCTCACCGTTGGCACGGATCTGCGCGACCAGGGATTCGTCGTCGGGAGCGGTCGCGTACACGACAAGCTGATTTCTGGCCCACAGGTTGGGACGGAGGAACACGCCCCGCCCCCCCCGCTCGAGGGCCGCGACACCGGCGTCGTCCAGGCGTGCGCGGAGGAATCGGCCGGTTGAGCTCGGGTTGGTGTAGGGACCAACGAAGAGGACCGAGTGCTGACGCCGGATCTGCGGGAAGAAGGTCTCGGTGAGGTCCTGTCGCTGAACGGTGAACGCGGGCTCGGGCTGCGGAAGCGTCCGAATTCCGCTGCCGAACTCGTCGCGAATCGCGTCGCCTACTGGTCCATTCCATGTGGCGGAGTCCGCTACCACAAGCAACACGCCGGTCTGACCGACGGCATCCGGCGTGTGATCGAGCACCTCGCCGCACCCGGCCAGGAGCACCGCGAGAATCCCGGCGAGGATCGGAACAGGAAGTCTGGTCATTGGCGGCTGAAAGTGTCGTTGCGAGTGGGGTGCGTCTAATAAGACTGGGGTTTGCCGCGGATGTCTTCAAGAACGTCAGCGAGAAGAAGGTTCAGTAACACACGAACTCAGCCTTGTTATCCCCCAAACTCATACTCGTGCTTACATGTTGTTTAGGCAATGCGAGGTCGGTCGGGATTCGCACGAGACGCGATTAATCTCCGACATGGTCTCTTGCGGCGTCGAATAGCGCCGTGACACGGTCGAAGTCCTTGACACCCTCGCGAATCTCGACACTCGTCTCAACGTCGATCCCCGCAGGGCGCATGGTGTCCACCGCGCGTCCGAGATTTGAATCTTCGATTTCACCTGAATGCAAGTTAGGGAAATAGTAGGATATCTATCGGTTCACACTCCTGTTGTGGGTTTCATCGTACCATATCCTCAGA
>JBJHBB010000136.1:0-6339 GCA_050485265.1 Rhodothermales bacterium
ACTTCGAGGCTGTGCGCCATGCTGGCCCAGTCGGTATCTACGAGCAGTTGGTTGCGCATGTACCACGTAGCCTCGAGCGCTGCGACGCGGGCATAGGGGGTCTGCAGACCGTCGACGGTCTGCTCGAGCCGAGACATCGTTTGGAGCTCTTCCCATCCCTCGCGCGCCATGTCGGCGCCAAGAATCTCCGGAAGCTCCCACGGCATGAACATCCCCCTGCGGAGCAGGAACGCCCCGCCGTAGTCGCCGCCGTACTCGATCACGCCGGCGTACTTGGGGGAGGTGAGGCGACTCAGGACTGGTGCCGAGACCATCCGGAAGCCGCGGCCGATCCATTTCGATGCGGGCAAGAAGCGCATCAACGACGCGATCCGCGGGACCTCGGTGAAGCTGGGGTATCCGGCGAAGAGTTCGTCCCCCCCCACACCCGAGAGGACCACCTTCAGGCCCGCGTTGGCCGCAGCGTGACTGACGAGATACGTGTTCAGTCCGTCCGTGGACGGCTGGTCCATCGCCTGGAAGAAGTCGGCCTCGAGGTTCTGAAAATCGGACCGGCTGATCTGAATCGTCTCATGACGCGCGCCGATGTTCTGGGCGATCTGCGCCGCTATCGGCGCCTCGTCATCGAGCGTCCCCTGGTACTCCTCGAAGGCTATGGTGAGGGTTCGCGGGGACGGTCCGGCCTCTGCGGTTAGGGACGCCACTGCCGTCGAGTCGAGACCAGCCGACAGAAACACGCCGACCTCGACATCCGACACGAGGTGATGCTGGATCGAATCTGTAAGCGTCTCGCGGATAAGCTCCGGCGCCTCGCCCGCAGGTGCAGGCCGCGACTCAGCGTCTGCCAGCACATCAGGGATGCGTGCATACTCGTGCACCTCGTGCGCGCCGTCCTCACCGAAAACCTCCCACGTTCCGGCTCTTAAGCCTCTGACACCACGATAGAAGGTGTAGCCCTCGGGCACGTGTCCCCACAGGTAGTAGCCGGCCCGTCCGCCAGCGCTGGGCGCTGTGTCCACAGCGCCCGTGGCGAGGAGTGATTTCACCTGTGACGCAAGGCGAACGGTTCGGCCGTCGTCGGCGATGTAGAGCGGCTTGATTCCGTAGGGGTCGCGTGCAACGAAGAGCTGGCGGCGGGCCTCGTCCCAGATGGCAAACGCATACATTCCGCGAAGGTGGTGGACCATGTCGCGGCCGTGCAGATCGTAGAGATGAAGCAGCACCTCGGTGTCCGAGTCGGAGCTGAAGGCACGGCCCGATTCCTCGAGCCGGCTCTTGAGTTGCCGATAGTTGTAGATCTCGCCGTTGTAGGTGATGGCGAGGTTGCCGTCTGCACCTCGCATGGGCTGCGCGCCCCGCTCCGAGAGGTCTATGATCGCAAGCCGCTGGTGCCCGAGGACGACCGCATCGTCGGTCGACTGCCAGATCCCATGTCCGTCGGGCCCTCGCCGCGCCATGGCATCGCATGCCCTCTGCACTTCACCCTGGTCTGCCTGTCCGCCTCGGTAGGCGAAAGCGGCGGCTATGCCACACATATTTTAAACGGTTAGGGATGTCGCTGCCCGGCGTTGGGAATGTGCGCCGGAAATGGTACAGTGCAGAGGGCAAACCGTCGATAAGCTAGCCAGGCGCCGACGGGCCAGGCAGCAAGCTACGAGCCGCCGTCGCGTGCTCCATTGGCACAATCATGCCGCGGTGACGCCACCGCTCCGATGCTTCTGTTCATCATTCTCCTGCCAACAATGCTGGCGGTCGCGGTTTTCGCGGCGGCGATGCCCTATCGCTCGATGCGGGCCGCGATCCGCAACGCGCGGGCCGAGGATGGTAGCTGGAAGCCTCACCGCCTTGCGGCCGAGTCCCGCTCGTTTCGACGTTTCACGGTGCGGGCGCACGTGATTCCACTCGGCGTGCTGGCTGTAGTGCAGTTCTCACTCGTGGTGCTATTGGAAATATCCGGGGCCGGAAGCGTGATGGCCGACCTCTTCGGGGAGTTTCATCCAGAGGTTGCGCTGCATGCGCGCGACCTGGACGAGCTGAGCCTGTGGGCTCAGGAAGTTTATGAAGCGCGTTCACAGAATGCGACTCTGAGGTCCGTGTTGGGTGATCGTTGGCCCCTGTGGCCCGCTTATCTCGTATTAACCAGTGCAGGCCTGGTGGTGTTTGTGCGGACGCGGTTGGTGAAGCTCACCGCCCGATACGCGGCAGGCGTTCGAAGCCGCGAGCGAGAAGCGCGGGCCGCGCGTCGAACACACGCGATTCGTTCGTAACCTTTCCGATCGCTCAGGCGGCCCTCATAATTGTTGCCGTCCCCGCCCGGGAGTCTGCGCAAGTTCAAGTCGACGACGATCATAACCAATATCCGGCGCCAGTGACGGACGACCGTAGTACCCAGCCCCCGCTGATGCAAGAGGGCTCAAGTCGCCTCGAGACGGCGCTCGTTGTGGTCTCTCACCTGCTGGTTTCCTCGAACAATGTGGACATGCAGGATGTCCTGCGTGAGATCGCAGACGCCACGGACGCTTCGAGTGCGTTTTTGTCGGTTAACGACTGGCGATTGGACAACCCGTCGGGGCTGCCTCCGTCATCGAACATCGTGGTGTGGCATCGGGACCCCGCCTCCACTGGTGACGGGCACGGAGGGCTGATCGACCTCAAAGATTTGATTGGTGACGAGCCGATCTCCCCGAACCTGTACCGCAAGCCCGCCGTCAGCGCTAATAGCGAAACCCTTACTCTTCCACTCCTTGGCGAGAGCGACCGGTTTGTCGGTTTTCTGGGAGTCGTGCAGACCTGCGTTACGGAGGAGGCCGCGCGCACGCATGGCCGGATTCTATCCGTGTTCGGCGATCTCCTTTCGTCGTACCTGACGCGGACCTCGGCCGAACTTGCGAGGCGGGAGAGTGAGGAGCGCTCGCGGAAGTTGCTCGCACAGCATCCCGACCCGATCATCATCACGCATCACGATCGCGTGATCTACGCAAACCGTGCTGCTGCCGCACTGTTTGGTGTCCCCGAGAGCGGCGTACTGCTTTCGTATCGGCTCCTGGACTTCATCCCTGCCGACAGGCACCCGGCGTTTCAGCTCCAGCAGTATGCTCAGCGCTCGGGCGAGCTCAACGAGCCGTTTGAGCAGGAGATCGTGCGAATCGACGGAGCAGAGCGTGTCGTGGAAGCCGTCTCAACAGCGGTCACATACAAGGGGCTCGACTCTGTTCAAACGGTGCTACGCGATATCACCGAGCGCAAGACTAGCGAGGAGCGATACCGCAACTTCGTGACCACCATCTCGGAGGGCGTCTTCCGCATCGACGTCGGCGGGGATGTCCGGAGTGAGCTAAGCATCGACGAGCAGGCGCTGCGAATTGCTCGCTTTGGGACTCTCGCCGAGTGTAACTCGGCGATGATTGCAATGATGAATCTCCCCTCGACGCGGGATTACATCGGGCGGAATATCATCGATGCCTTTCCCGCCATGCCTATGAGCCTGCTCGAGGCGTTCGTGGCGAATGGTTACCGGTTGGAGAACCACGAGTTTGCGGCTCAAGGATCGGGCACTTTCAATCGTCACTTCTCGGTCAATGCGGTCGGCAGAATCGATCGCGGAAGGCTGTTCCGGATTTGGGGAAGCTGTATCGAGATCACGGCCCGCGTCGAGATGGAGCGGCGGATGGTGGCTGTGTTGGAGGAGGAGCAGGAACGGATCGGGCGGGATCTCCACGACGGGGTGGGGCAGTTGCTGACCGGGATCCGAATGCTGTCCGAGAACCTCTCCGTGCGGCTGCCCGATGAGGAGCATGCCGGGGTGTCGAACACGGCCAAAAAGATCAGCAGCTTCGCTCTCGAGGCATCGCAGCGGGTGCGCGACATCTGCCGGGGATTGGCGCCTCCACAACTTTCACAGGAGGCGCTGGGCCATTCGCTGGAGGCTCTGTGCGGCCAGCTTTCGGCGGTCGACGAGACGATGTTCCACTTCGAGTGGAACCACGATATCGACGTCGGCGAACCGGAAGTCAAGATCCAGTTGTTTCGCATAGCGCAGGAAGCTGTCAACAACGCGCTGCGTCACTCGCAAGCGACGAACATCCACGTGCGCCTAGTCCCCCATCCCCCGGACTTCATGCTTCTGGAAATTCGTGATGACGGGATTGGATTCGACGTAACCGATGCGCAGCGTACGTCGCTGGGTTTGTACAGCATGCAGCGCAGAGCCAGCAGCGTCAGGGCTCAGCTCGACATCGATTCTCGGCGTGGAGAAGGCACGTGCATACGTGCGACTTACAGGTTGCCTCGCCTCCGTTCAGAGGTGCTTTCCGATGTTCCGACCGATTAGGGGACCCAGAAGCAAAGACGGCTATTACATAAGCCAGAAGTATCCTGCCCTCGCCGCCAAAGGGCACCCGCTTAGCCATCCAGCGGCCCTGTAACTGATCCTCACAGCCGTAGCGCATCGAACCGAGTGCCACAGAATGACCACCGTTGATACACGCCGCCCTTCTCTACAGACCCGAGTGGTCGTAATCGATGACCACCCGGCGATTCGTGACGCCATCGCGGATACCGTGGGTGCACAAAGCGACATGGTGCTAACTGGTGTTGCGGGGACCGCTCGAGAAGCCTTCGAAATCGTGCGAAAGGAGCAACCCGACGTTGCCGTGGTGGACATCAGTCTTGGTGACGCGCACGGGCTCGACCTGGTTCAGAATCTCCGCGCGCAGCATCCGAGCCTGGAGGTCGTCGTGTTCTCGATGTTCGACGAGACCGTGTACGCCGAGCGGGCAATCCGAGCTGGAGCGCGTGGCTACGTGATGAAGAGCGAGTCCACCCATAGCGTCGCGGAAGCCATTCGCGCGGCCGCGAATGGCGAGATCTACCTCAACCGCCGAGCCGCCAGTCGCCTTCTGAGCAAGGTCGCCACCGGTCGGTCGTCGCCGCGGTCGAGTGAGCCGGGGCTCGAGGAATTGACCGATCGAGAGATGGCGGTCTTTCAGATGCTTGGCCAGGGGCAGGCCATCGAAGACATCGCCGAGAGGCTCAGTCTGAGCCGCAAGACGGTTGAAACGTATCGGCGACGTGCCAAGGAGAAGCTTGGGTTCGAGACGGTGGCGGAGTTGCTGCAGTTCGCCATTCGATGGACGTACGCGCAGAGCGGGACCAGCTAGCTAGCGGAGCAGGGCCGGTCCACACCCGCGCACGGGCGATGCGCCATAGTTACCGTCTCGCATTGCCCGATTGGTAGTGGTGGATTACTGGGTCGCGGTGCTATCTAGTGGCTGCCGTCCGTGCATCCCCACTCCCTCGCGCCGATATCGGCCTCACTCCCCCCTCATGAACTATCAACCGCCGGCGATCCTCGTGGAGGCGTCGGCCTCTGCGAACCGGGCACAGCCACGGATCGGAACGTCACCGGAGAAGCCGATTCGCGTCGTTGCGGTTGACGATCATCCGGCTGTGCGCGCAGCGCTGGTGGATACCATTCAGGCGCAGAGGGACCTGTCCCTCTGCGGCGTTGCGGCAGGTCCCGAAGATGCGATAAGGCTCGTTCAGCGTGAACGACCGGACGTTGCCGTGGTCGATATTTCGCTCGGGGATGTATCTGGGATTGACCTGATCGAAAGGCTCCGCCAGGTACGACCGGGGCTGCGGGTAGTGATCTTCTCGATGTATGACGAAGCCGCATACATCGATCGCGCCATCCGCGCTGGTGCCAGTGGCTACGTGACCAAGAGCGAGTCGACGGCGCGCGTAGCGGAGGCTATTCGGACAGTCGCTTCAGGTCAGGAGTATTTTAGCCGCACTCCGGGCACCAATCGGCAAGGCGCTGGTCAGGCCGAGGTTTAGGCGGCTGCAGGTCTGAGTGCAAAGTCCGAGAGGCGTCGCGCAGCCGCGAAGGTGGCGTAGCGCAGCCGTCCGGCCAGACCATCCTGAACGTCCATGTTGAAGCGAACGCGCTCGAGGAAGCCCCCATCGAGCACGCCGGCAGGCTCGCTCAATAGGCTTAGCGCTCGATCACGGGCACGGAGCACCCGATTGTCTCGGTACGCCGCCTCAATGAAGTAGCCCGGTACGGGTGCTTCAAGCAGGTCAAAGGCTAGCAGGCAGGCAAGCAACAGAACACGAAGCCAACCTTCCTGCTGGGCAGTCTCAAAAAGCTCACCCCAATCAAGAGTGGTGAACGTATCAATTGATCGCGCCATGTCCACGACGAACTTCAGCCGGTTCCAGCGATTCTTGACTCCATGAAAAGCAAGCTGGGAGACACAATCAGCGGGTGCAAGACCAATGAATTGATGCCCGAGCAGATGAAACACCTGTGATCTATCGATCAGCCTGTCGAAGCTA
>JBJHBB010000137.1:0-6338 GCA_050485265.1 Rhodothermales bacterium
GTTGAAGCCGTCCTGCTACCGGCAATTGATGCGCGGAGCATCGATGACATCCTGCGGCTATGCGCGCGGTTTCCGGGTTATTGCTATGGAATGGCAGCCATCCATCCATCGTACGTCAAGGATGCATCCGACAGCGATTTGACCGTGGTTGCCGACGCGCTGAGTCACCCCGACATCGTTGCCGTCGGGGAGAGCGGAATCGACTATTACTGGGATCGATCCTTCGACGACCGTCAGCGCGAGTTCCTCGCGATCCATGCCCAACTGGCGTTGGATCGTCAACTTCCCCTGGTGCTGCATAATCGAGATCGGGGGAAGAGCGATGACTCCTCCCGTACGCTAGTGGAGGTCCTCACGGAGAAGCAGGCGGCGAGCGAATCCACGCTTCAGGGCGTCTTTCATTGCTTTGGACCCCCAGGTTGGCTGGCCGAAGAGGTCCTGAGGCTGGGCTTCCACGTCGGTATCGGAGGCACGATCACACACAAGAACGCGCGCGTTGAGGACGCTATCGAGTCCATTCCCTTGGAGCGCATCGTTCTTGAGACCGATTCGCCGTACCTGGCGCCATCACCACATCGCGGCGAGCGGAATGAGCCGTCTTACGTCAGAATAGTAGCCGAGCGCCTGGCCGAGGTGCGAGACCTGGGTACAGATGAGATCTCGGCTGCGACGACAGCCAATGCGCGAACCCTGTTCGCAATCGGCCCATAGCGCCGAGCGAACAATTTGGAGCGGCCGCCTTATGATTGGGGAAGTGACCGCCGCCGCCATCAGGGTTAGGCTCACACCTAGCTGCGGGATCATCTGCTGAGTCTTCGCGCGCGCGGCGAGTAGTCTGACGCACACCTATCCCGGACTACCCATGAGTGACCGCTTCGTCTTCCGCTTTGGCAATGGTGTCGCCGACGGCACCTCCGACATGAAGAGCCGTCTGGGCGGCAAGGGCGTCAACCTGGCCGAGATGAGCCGGATCGGGTTGAATGTGCCCCCGGGATTCACCATCAGCACAGATGCATGCGCGGAGGTGGTTGATGAGGGCGCATGGCCGCAAGGTCTCGAGGGTGACGTCCGCAGCGGACTGGCCTTCGTGGAGGAGGCCATGGGTCGGCGATTGGGCGCGTCGAAGCGGCCGCTGTTGGTGTCTGTAAGAAGCGGCGCGGCTGTTTCGATGCCAGGTATGATGGACACGGTTCTGAACCTGGGCATGAACGACGCCGTGGCCGAGGCCATCGCAGCCGAAACAGGCGATGACCGATTCGCCTTCGACAACTATCGGCGCTTCATCGACATGTTCGGCGATGTGGTCGTGGGTGTGCCTCATGCCCGTTTCGAGGAGGCGCTCGAGACGCTCAAGCGCGAGCGCGGTGTCCAGGAGGACGTTGACCTCACCGGCGCAGATCTGCGTGAACTCGTGGATCGCTATAAGGCGCTGTACCGTCGGTTCACCGGGCGCATGTTCCCCGACGATCCTTTCGAGCAACTGCGGCTCTCGATCGACGCCGTCTTCCGCTCGTGGGATAGCGACCGCGCCCGCCGCTACCGGCAGATCCACAACATCACCGGCCTCGTCGGTACGGCAGTCAACGTACAAGCTATGGTGTTCGGTAACCTGGGCGATCACAGCGGCACCGGGGTCTGCTTCACCCGCGACCCCGCCTCCGGGGAGAACGTGCTCTACGGTGAGTTCCTGCGCAACGCGCAGGGCGAGGATGTCGTGGCCGGGATTCGAACGCCGCAGCCGATCAGTGAGATGGCCGACACGTTTCCGGAGGCATACAATGAGCTGCTTGAGACATCGCAACGCTTGGAGCGCCATTACCGGCAGATGCAGGACATCGAGTTCACGATCCAGGAGGGCCAGCTCTACATCCTCCAGACCAGGACGGGCAAGCGCACTGGAACGGCCGCATTGCGAATTGCTGTCGATCTGGTGCAGGAGGGCCTGATAGCTGAAGAGGACGCTGTCCGCGACATGGTTCATCCAAGTCACCTCGATCAGCTCCTGCACCCAGCTTTCAAGAATGCAACCGGGTATCAGGGGCGTGTAATCGGCAAGGGATTGGCAGCATCACCGGGAGCCGCTGTGGGCCGAGTGGTCTTCAAGGCCGAGGACGCCGAGGAGTGGGCCTCGTGGGGCGAGAAGGTGATTCTCGTCAGGGTGGAAACGAGTCCGGAAGATGTCGGGGGAATGGACGCGGCGCAGGGCATCCTGACCTCGCGCGGCGGGATCACCAGCCATGCGGCCGTCGTGGCGCGTGGATGGGGTAAGCCCTGCGTTGCTGGCTGCGGCGATATCGTGGTCAACGAGCGCCAGCGCACTTTCACGAACGGAGAGGTTACCGTTCAGCAAGGCGACTGGATCTCTCTCAACGGCGCTACCGGCGAGGTCATCCTCGGACAGGAGAGCCTCACCGAGCCACAGCCCGACGAAACGTTCGACACCTTCATGGGCTGGGTCGACCGCTACCGCAACCTGGGTGTCCGTACGAACGCAGACACGCCCGCGGACGCGCAACTAGCCATTGATTTCGGCGCGGAGGGGATCGGCCTTTGTCGCACCGAGCACATGTTCTTCGGCGAGGAGCGCATCTGGGCCGTTCGGCGCATGATCCTTGCCAGCGATCGGGCCGAGCGAGCCGCCGCCTTGGCCGAACTGCTGCCTCACCAGCGCAAGGACTTCGAGGACATTTTCAGGGTGATGGATGGCCGACCCGTCACCATTCGGCTACTCGATCCTCCACTCCACGAGTTTCTTCCGCACGAAGGGGATGAGCAGGAGCACGCTGCACAGCGGCTGCAACTGAATGTCGACGAGATCAGGCAGCGCGTCGAACGCCTGCGCGAGACCAACCCGATGCTCGGACATCGGGGATGCCGTCTCGGGATCACGTATCCGGAAATCACCGAAATGCAGGCCAGGGCGATTCTCGAGGCGGCTCATTCGGTCCAGCGAGAAGGGACATCGGTGAGGCCGGAGATTATGATCCCACTGGTAGGCACCGCCCGCGAGCTCGTCGATCAGCGAGCCATCGTCGACCGTGTAGCCTCGGAACTGGAAACCACCCTGGGCCAGCGCGTGCAGTACTTGGTCGGGACGATGATCGAGGTGCCACGCGCAGCGCTCACTGCGGACAAGATCGCTGAGCATGCCGACTTCTTCTCGTTCGGCACCAACGACATGACCCAAATGACTTTTGGATTCAGCCGAGACGACTCGGGCACGTTCTTGCCCGCATACGTCGAGCGAGGAATCCTCAGCGCCGACCCTTTCCAGACGATCGACCGCACCGGCGTCGGAGAGCTTGTCCGAATCGGCACCGATCGCGGGCGTGAGGTCAAAACCCAGCTCAAGATTGGTGTCTGCGGTGAGCACGGCGGAGACCCGGCCTCGGTGGCCTTCTTCGCGGAAGCAGGACTGGACTACGTGTCGTGCTCTCCTTATCGCGTGCCCGTGGCGAGACTCGCCGCAGCGCAGGCAGCACTTCGTCAGTCTGTTCTCGTGTGAGCTCGCGGACCTGCTGAACGAGTGGGCTCTGGGTACACACCCGGAGGCCACTTGGCGCATGGATGACGTATCGTCGCACATCACCCCTAGACACGCGATGTCCGAACAACCGTCACCCCTGCTCGACCTGGATTCCCGCCATGACTGGCGGATGTGGCTACAGGCGAACTACCATACGCAGCAAAGGGCCTGGCTGATCTTCTACAAGAAGGCCTCCGGTCGACCGAGAATTATGTACAACGACGCGGTGGAGGAAGCACTCTGTTTCGGCTGGATCGACAGCACCGCGAGGCGTCTCGACGAGCACCGCTTTGCCCAGCGCTTCACACCGCGCCGTAATAAGACATCCTACTCCCAACCGAATAAGGAACGTCTGCGGCGGCTGCTGGCAAACGACTTGGTGATGTCTGACGTTCGGGATGACCTGGCGGGAATCGATCTCGAATCGTTTTCTTCACCTCAGGATGTAGTTGCTGCGCTGAAAGCCGAAGAGGAAGCGTGGCAGAACTTCGCCAGGTACTCGGATGCCTACCAGCGAATCCGCCTCGCGTTTGTGGACGACGCGCGGGACAACCCCGAGGTCTTTGAGAAACGCCTCGCTCACCTTATCAAGATGTGCAAGGCGGATCGCCAGTTTGGACACGGTATCGAGGCGTACTACTAGCCACCCGCAGTCGTCGGTGGCCTGGCGCTTAGAAGTGCAAAGAGTCGGTGCCGAATGCAAAGAGCCCCGGTCACTCACGCGACCGGGGCCCTGAGTTTTGAGGAGAGAGGCTACTACTTGTCCTCCTCGTCGACGACCTCGAAGTCTACGTCCTTGACGTCGGGTTCTCCGGCCGCTGTCGCTTCTTCGGGAGTGCCGTTCTCTGGTGCAGCGGCCTCCTGCTGCGCACGGTACAGGTCCTCGGAGGCCTCGCTCCAGGCAGCGTTGAGCTGCTCCATCGCGGAATCGACCTCCTCAGCCTTCTGCTCCTTGTGGACCTGCTTCAGGCGCTCGAGGGCACCCTCGATCTTGGTCCGCTTCTCGGCAGGAATCTTATCCCCGTACTCCTTCAAGTTCTTTTCAGTGGAGAAGACGAGGGCATCAGCAGTGTTGAGCTTGTCGACGGTCTCGCGCCGCTGCTTGTCCTCCGAGGCGTGCTCACGAGCAGCCTTGCGCATCTGCTCGATCTCGGCATCGGAGAGGCCGGACGAGGCCTCGATGCGGATCGACTGCTCCTTGCCGGTGGCCTTGTCCTTCGCAGACACGTTCAGGATGCCGTCCGCGTCGATATCGAAGGTCACCTCAACCTGCGGGACACCTCGCGGGGCAGGGGGGATGCCGTCCAGATGGAAGCGGCCGATCGTTCTGTTGTCGACCGCCATGGACCGATCACCCTGCAGCACGTGAATTTCGACCGACGGCTGATTGTCGCTCGCCGTCGAGAACGTTTCTGACTTGCGAGTGGGGATCGTGGTGTTGGCCTCGATCAGCGAGGTCATCACGCCGCCGAGGGTCTCGATGCCAAGGTTCAGCGGGGTGACGTCGAGAAGCAGCACGTCCTGCACGTCGCCCGAGAGAACACCCCCCTGGATGGCCGCGCCCACGGCGACGACCTCATCCGGGTTGACGCTCTTGTTGGGCTTCTTGCCGAAGAACTCCTCAACCACCTGCTGAATCTTCGGGATGCGTGTCGAGCCACCGACCAGGATGACCTCGTGGATTTCCTCCTTCTTGAGGCCGGCGTCCTGCAGCGCCTTGGCCATCGGCTGGATGGTGCGCTGGACGAGGTCGTCGACGAGCTGCTCGAACTTCGACCGCGTCAGGTCCATCGTGAGGTGCTTCGGCCCCTCGCTGGTCGCGGTGATGAACGGCAGGTTGATCGTCGTCTGCGTGGCGCTCGACAGCTCAATCTTCGCCTTCTCGGCGGCCTCCTTCAGGCGCTGCAGGGCCATCGGGTCGGAGCGGAGGTCGATCCCCTCGTCCTTTTTGAACTCGTCGGCGATGTAGTCGATCAGGCGCTGGTCAAAGTCGTCTCCACCAAGGTGGGTGTCTCCATTGGTCGCCTTGACCTCAAAGACCCCGTCACCAAGCTCCAGGATGGAGATGTCGTAGGTGCCGCCACCGAGATCGTACACGGCAACGAGTTCGTCCTGCGCCTTACGGTCCAGCCCATAAGCGAGGGCCGCGGCGGTAGGCTCATTGATGATGCGCTTGACGTTCAGGCCTGCGATCTGCCCCGCTTCCTTGGTGGCCTTGCGCTGGGCGTCGTTAAAGTAGGCCGGGACCGTGATCACGGCCTCCGTCACCTTCTCGCCCAGGTAATCCTCGGCGGTTTGCTTGAGCTTCTGCAGAACCATCGCGGAGATCTCTTGCGGCGTGTACACACGGTCGCCGATCTGCACGCGCGCGGTGCCGCCGTCGCCCTCGGTCACTTCGTAGGGGACGGTCTTACGCTCTTCCTCGACCTCCGCGAACTTGCGGCCCATGAAGCGCTTGATCGAGAAGATGGTCTGCTGGGGGTTGGTGATGGCCTGGCGCTTCGCGGGCGATCCCACGAGGCGCTCGCCGTCCTTCTTGAATGCCACGACGGAGGGCGTCGTGCGCCCGCCTTCGGCGTTGGGAATGACGACGGGCTCGTCGCCCTCCATGACCGCAACGACCGAGTTCGTCGTCCCGAGGTCAATGCCGATGATCTTTGCCATGAGAATGCGTGTTGAGGCTTGAAGTATGTCAGATCGATCGTCCTGCCGGGCGTCCCGTCAGAACGAATTGGAAGCGAGTGTGAAGCAGCCGGAGAGCTCCCGCGCTTACCGGGTTTCCCCTGGGGGGTCCAAAGACGGTGCCACAAGG
>JBJHBB010000138.1:0-6311 GCA_050485265.1 Rhodothermales bacterium
GTGATCGCCGCCGTCAACGTCGTCTTACCGTGATCGACGTGACCGATCGTCCCCACGTTCACGTGAGGCTTCGTACGCTGAAAAGTTTCCTTGGCCATGGCCTGAGTGGTTTCTGCGCGGCGGCTGCCGCCCTGTCAATGAGAAGGGACTAGAGTGTACGTGTGCAGCGCCTGCGCCAGGCTCCGTTGAGCCGGCGAGGCGCCGGGTTGGCCACGAGGGCCTGCCGCGCGGCGAACCGCGCGACGGTGAGCCTCCTCCCGGATTTGAACCGGGGACCCCTTCCTTACCATGGAAGTGCTCTACCACTGAGCTAAGGAGGCACGGCGATCGCACCTGGAGCGGGAGACGGGATTCGAACCCGCGACCCTCAGCTTGGAAGGCTGATGCTCTACCAACTGAGCTACTCCCGCTAGTGCTCCGACGGTGCGCGCAGCCGACGGTCGCAGTGGGCAGGGGAGGATTCGAACCTCCGAAGGCGTAAGCCAACAGATTTACAGTCTGTCCCGTTTGGCCACTTCGGTACCTGCCCTCAAAATGTCAAAGGCCCTGTAGGGCGCCGGTGAGCTGGCGAAGGGACTCGAACCCCCAACCTGCTGATTACAAATCAGCTGCTCTACCGATTGAGCTACGCCAGCCAGGGTGCGCGGTGGCGGCCCGAATCCGATAACGCGCCGAACGCGGGCAGACAACGAAAGTAGCACCGCTCGCGAGCTACTGTCAATGCTGCAGGGGCTCACCACGGCCGTCTGCAGGGTCTTCGTTCGTTCTTCGTGCCCGGCGCCCTAACCAGGCCTTGACCAGAAGATAGGCGACTCCCCCGCCGATCAGCACGCCCGTCACCCACTGCCCATAGAGTCGCAAATATTCACCGATGATGGGCCACTGATCTCCCAATACGTAGCCAAGCAGGATGATCAGCAGGCACCAGGCCGTCGAACTCACGGTGGCCCACAACGCGGTCGCCGGAAGCGGCATCCGGACGGCTCCCACGGAGAGTGCAATCACTGACCTCACCCCGCTCAAGAAGCGGTTCGCAGCGACTACGGCAAACCCATGACGAAGTAGCCAGGACCGTGCACGGAGTGCCCCGCGCTTCGGAATCCAACGGGCGCGGTCCGTGTCGAAGACGGCCGGTCCCGCCATCCAGCCAACGAAATACATCGTAAGGAAGCCTAGCACGCCTCCGAGTGACGAAAGCACGAGTACGGGCGCGAAACCGACGATTCCAAGGCCCACCAGATAACCGGCAAACACGATCACCATGTCCCCGGGGATCGGTGGCACCACGTTCTCCAGATAGGCGATCAGAAGCACGGTCGCGTAGATCCATAGCGGAGCCAGCGTCTCCATCCACGCGACGATGTCATTGAGTACGTCAGTCACGCTTAGGCCACGGCTTCGCGGAGCAAGCAGACGGCATGGGCAGCCACACCTTCCTCCCTGCCCACGAATCCCATCCCTTCGCCGGTAGTCGCTTTCACCGATACTCGTGCCACTTCAATTGCCAACGCACGGGCGAGGTTCGCACGGATCTGGGGAATGAATGATCGGAGCTTCGGCCGCTGCAGCACTATGGTGATGTCGACATTCCCGACCGTGTACCCCTCCGCCTGAATGCGAGTAAGCACGGTCCGGAGCAGCTCGAGGCTGTCCGCATCTTTCCAATCCGCATCCGTGTCGGGGAAGTGTGCGCCGATGTCGTCTAGAGCCGCGGCTCCCAGCAGCGCGTCGATCACGGCATGGGTCAGGACGTCAGCGTCGGAATGCCCCATCAGGCCGCGCTCGTGGGGAACGGTCACACCACCTAGAATGAGCTTTCGTCCCTCAGCGAATCGATGGACATCGTATCCGATTCCGACTCTCACCAGTCTGCCATTTGTTGAGCGGGAAAGATCCGCCCGACGGCCACCGTCCTCAAGCTGCCTCGAGATTTTCGCGATCTACCCACCAGGGCCAAATGGCCTCGGCGTGCTCGAGATCCTCAGTGGTCGTGACCTTGATGTTCAAGGGGCTTCCGGGTACGAGTGCAACGCGGACTCCGGCCCACTGCAGCAACTCCACCTCATCCGTGCCGACGACGTCGCTGGTCGAGTAGGCGCGCACGAGATGATCGCGCATAGCGATTTGCGGTGTTTGCATCCTCCACAACCCTTCGCGGGAGACCGTGGCCGCGAACGCTCCGCTACCATCAGACCGGCGAAGCGTATCCACTGCTGGAATCGCCAGTGCAGCCGCGCCGTGCCGGACAGCTGCGAGCAAGACACTGCTCAACATTCCCGAAGACAGAAACGGTCGAACACCGTCATGCACACCGACAATCTCAACGTCGGGTGAGACACTGGCCAGTGCGTTCCGAACGGATTCTTGCCGCGTTGCTCCCCCTAAAACAACACCCGTCACCTTTTCCAAGCCGTGCTCTGCTACGAGCGAGCGGAGGCTGTCGACATCGTCCTCCGGAGCCGCCACTACGATCTCGTCAATGGCCGTGTGACGCTGCAGAACGCGAAGCGTCTGCACGATCAGAGGCGCATCGCCAAGCACGCGGAATTGCTTGGAGGGCAATCCAGGCTGACGCATGCGGCTACCCGATCCGGCAGCGGGCACAATGATCGCAGCCTTTCGATCCTTCATGCCCGACCTCCAGCGTCGGCGATGGCCGAGGTCAGATGATGATCATCGCATCACCGAACGAGAAAAGCCTGTATTGCTCCCGGATGGCCTCCTCGTACGCGTGAATGATGAGCTCCCTGTCCGCGAAGGCGCACACCAGCATCAAAAGCGTCGACTTTGGCATGTGGAAGTTGGTGATCAACCGCTTCGTGATTCGGAAGTCATAGGGCGGGTAGATGAACTTGTCCGTCCACCCGCTCCCTGGCTTCAATCCTCCACTGGCGGAGATGCTGCTTTCCAACGCCCTGACGCACGTTGTACCGCAAACCGTGACCTGCCGGTCAGGCAGCATCAACGCCTGGTTGATGGCTTCGCAGGCATCTTCTGAGACCGTGTAGTTCTCAGAGTCCATTCGATGCTTTGTGAGGTCCTCCACCTCGACCGGCCGGAACGTCCCCAATCCGATGTGGAGGGTCACGGGTACGATCTCGGTGCCTTGTTCTCGGAGCTGGCTGACAACGGATGGCGTGAAGTGCAAACCTGCTGTCGGCGCAGCGACAGCTCCGCGCCTGGCCGCAAACATGGTCTGGTCGCGGGCCCGATCCTCTGGCTCGGCGTCCCGACGGACGTAGGGCGGTATCGGCGTGTTGCCGCTTGCGTCGATCCGCTGATACAACTCCTCGCGGGTACCATCGAAAATGAATCGGATGGTCCTGCCTCGGCTCGTGGTGTTGTCGACAACCTCGGCAACCAGATCATTCTCGAAATAGAGCTTATTGCCAACTCTGATCTTCCTCGCCGGGTTGACGATGACGTCCCAGAGCCGGCTTTCGGCATTCAGCTCCCTGAGCAGGAAAACCTCGATACGGGCGCCGGTCTTCTCCTTGTTACCGTAGAGGCGCGCGGGAAACACCTGAGTGTCATTGACGACCAGCACATCCCCACTTCCGAAGTAGTCGACGATGTCGCCAAAGGAGCGGTGCTCGATCGACCGCTCCTTACGATTGATCACCATTAGCCGGGCGCTATCTCGCGGCTCGGCCGGATACTTCGCGATCAGCTCTTTGGGATAGCTGTACGAGAAGTCAGATAGTTTCAGGGAAAGCGCGGGGCGAAAAATCCGCGGAGCAGTAGCAACGCTACTCATAGGCAGAAAGAGCCGAATGGCACGCAGCCGGCCAACACGTGTGAAGGTGTGGTGAACCGGCGAGGTCGGCGCAATATAACCGCACTCCCCAGCGACTCCAACCGGGGCCGAATACATGTGCGCGAGGCAAACCCGCGGGCTGCTATTCGGCTTCTGCCGCAGGCACTACTCTGCCCCGCACATCACCCAGGCCGATTCGGTGACCATCACCCTGGGCCCAGCCGCGGAGGATGACCGTGTCTCCGTCGGCCAGGAAGCGGCGCTGTTCGCCATCCCCGATATCGATGGGTTCGCTGCCGCGCCAGGTAAGCTCGAGCATGCTGCCATACGAGCCCTTTTCCGACCCGCTGATCGTGCCGCTGGCCAGGAGGTCACCCGGACGCATGTTGCAGCCATTCACGGTGTGGTGCGCCAGCTGCTGCTCGAAACTCCAATACAGATGGCGCGCATTGGTGTCAGCAATCACCACCTCCTCTGAACGACCTGCTGGTTGCAGCAGCACCTGAAGCTGGATGTCGTAGACCCGGGGCTCCTTCTGTTGCAGGTAGGGCAGAACCTCGGGGTTCTCACCACTCTGAGGTTCGCCGTCGACCCGGAAAGGAGCCAAAGCCTCGGCCATGACGATCCAGGGGCTGATCGTGGTGGCGAAGCTCTTACCTAGAAACGGACCGAGCGGCACGTACTCCCACTTCTGAATGTCTCGTGCACTCCAGTCATTAACCAGGACCATCCCGAAGATGTGACGATGCGCCTGACCTATCGGAATGGTCGTCCCCAAATCATTCCCCACGCCCACGAAGACTCCCATCTCCAACTCGAAGTCGAGAAGCTTTGAGGCGCCGTACTCCGGCGGGCCATCGTCGGGCTTGAGCTGCCCGCGCGGTCGAACGATGTCGGTCCCTGAAGTGACGACAGAGGAGGCGCGACCGTGGTAGCCGACCGGCAGGTGAAGCCAGTTTGGCTGGAGGGCGTTGTCCGGGCCTCGGAACATGGTGCCCACGTTCGTCGCATGCTGCCGGGACGCGTAGAAATCTGTGTAGTCCCCAATCTGCGCGGGCATGAGCATCTCGACATCCTCGACCGGAATCAAGAGCTGATCACGCAGCGCCACGTCATCGCGGACCGTGGGGTTGTCCGAGCTGAGTAGATCCTGCAGCGTCCTCCTGGCCTCCGCCCACGCAGCAGGCCCGAGGCCCATGAACATGTTCAGTGAGCTCTGCGAGAAGGGCCGGCGCCCGGCCAGGTACTCACCCGAAAACAGGCGTCGCTCCTCGAGGACCGAGCAGTCGACCACAAAGTCGCCAATGCGCACACCAACCGCGGGCATGTTACCCCCCTTCCGGCAGAACACACCGATTGGGAGGTTCTGGATGGGGAAGGGATGGTCGGCGGGGAGGTCGAGAAAGGAACGAAGGGAGGACTGAGGCTGGTGCTTACCGGTCACGTGCGAGTGGGGTGAGGGAGATGAGAGTGGGTAGACGGGCTACAACCAGCCTGCGACGCGCAGGTCGTGGCGCGGCTCGTCGAAAGAGCAACTACCATAGGACCGGGCAAACTTCTCGCGTGCCGCCCGCAACTGAGCCACGGAGATACGGAGGTCCTGGAACGCGAAACCGTCCTGGTCGAACTGGAAAAGCTGTCGTTGCTCAGAGCGCACGACCTGTCTGATCGCCGGCTCGCTGAGGTCGAGCGCGTGGGCCAGGGCTGCCGCACCAAAAACGTTCAGAAAGCCGTGCTGCATGACCTCCAGGGACTTGTCGTAGTGCCGGATAGGGTGATGCAGACCCGCAGTCGCCTTGAACGGCACGCGAGCGTCGCGCAATTCGGAGATCGCATGCGCGATCTGGTCCGGTGTGGGGAAGGCATCAGCAGTCACACCACCGCAGCGGAGCTTCATGCCCAGCGGAGCCGGCCCGCTGACGTGCGGTGCGACGGCACGGGCGGCACTCTCAAGACGCCGCCGCCAGTCACCCGAGAAGGGCAATTCCAGATGTAAACGACTCAGCAGGAGGCCACTGGAGATGACTTCCTCCACGACGCGAGCAGCCAGTTCGTCAAGCACGACTCTCTCCGAGTCGAGGATCTCTTCCGGCAGCCTGACTTCGACGACCTCGATCCGAACACGACCTTCGTGCGCTTCGATACAAGATTTTCCTGAGGCGAGATCCTCACGCAAGGCCTTGATGAAGGCGTCGGCGCTGGTCCCACCAGAGCCAAGCATCGCGATCGGGGTTGGCTGCTGGGGACTGAACAGATCCGTGAAGGGCGCCAGTTCGCCAAGACGCTGAGCCGGACAGATGAATGCTCCCAACATCCAGGCGTCCTCGGAACGACGATAGGCGGCGTAGTTGGTTACTGTATCGTCGAATGGAAGCTTGGCAGGCGGAAACAGTCCCGCATAATCGATGAGGTGCTTCACGAACACCTCGAGGCCCGCCGACACGGCTTCTGATGCCGGTGCATTCGACGAGGCAAGGGAATCCAGAGACATAATTGTCTAGTAGAGGAATGCCAGCTTCGCCTGCACGCCCGCAACGTGCCCGCGTTCCACCAC
>JBJHBB010000139.1:0-426 GCA_050485265.1 Rhodothermales bacterium
GGCCTTCATCAGGTGGGCCGGCTCGACTCCCTGGTGACTCGATCCGGCAGCCAGGTCTACTGCGGCCTGCATGGCCTCCTGCGCCTTGACGGTGAACTTACTCAGATTCATTCCCCCGGGGATTGCGTTGGGCGGCATGCCGATCGGGCAGGGGCCACCGGGTAACTGGTCGACAAAATCGGATCCCAAAGCCCATGCCACCCCGGTGGGCTGTCACCATGACAGAAAAGGCCCCGAGCGCAGAGCGCCCGAGGCCTGTGACTGAGATTGCACGACCTACTAAGTCCTACCCTTCGATCGTGATGCTGATCGGGTCGGTGCGGCCGTCTGCGTGATCGACGTGCCAGAGAACAAACTCAAGTTCAGCGGTGCCGGCCTGGAGGGGGTACACGTGGATGTGGTCGCAGTGGAAGGTGTTACGCACCT
>JBJHBB010000139.1:436-6297 GCA_050485265.1 Rhodothermales bacterium
TCACTAGGCCGGTCTCGCCGGGATCGTAGACAGCGTTTCCACTCGCTAAACTGTAACGCGCCGAATACTCGCCGCAAACGCGTGGCTGATCACCACCTGGATTCTCGACAGTGAACATTTCCAGCTCTTCACCGCCTTCCCAGATACGGACCGTCCAGGACGAGCGGCCAAAATTATTCGTCTCGTCGCCCACGGTCAGGGTAGGAAGGGCGTCCATATTCCAGCCGGCGCCGCGATTCCACTCGGCGACAGTCTGGGGCGTTGCCGTCCCGCGAGTCTCGATCACCACGCGGTCCATGGTAGCGTGATCCTCATGGTCGTGGCGGTCGCAGCCGGCGAAGACCATGAGGAGGGGAAGCACCGCGAGGAGTGCGATGCGCGATAGGGTATTTCGGTTAGGCATGGTGTTCTGGTTGGTTTGGGGATGGAGCGTGATGCGTCAGAACTGGACGCGGTAAGTCAGTTGGATACTGCGCCCCGGCTGCGGGGCGACCTGGCGGACGCGCGAAAGGTGGTCGCGCCAGGCAGTGTCGAACAGGTTGCTGCCTTGCAGCGTGAGCGAGTGGAGCAGCCCGGCGCTGGTGAAGCGGTATCCGACGAGCGCATTGAAAAGCGCATAACCGTCGGTCGGCAGGTCGGGGGTGATCATCTCACCGGGTTCGACGGGAGACTCGAACTGAGCGGGCACGCGGGACTGGGCGGTTGCAGCGTCAAAACCGATCCCTGCTACCCACGTGGGTGATTCATACCGCAGGTCGAGGTTGCCTGTGAGCGGGGGGATGGCAGGGAGTGGATCCCCGTCACCGAGCCGTGTTGCGCGGACGTAGCCGAAGGAGCCGTCAGCCACCAGTCGGGGAACGATCTGCACCTGTGCGCGGCCCTCGACGCCAAGGAAAATGGCATCGTCGCTGGTCGCCTGGAAGACCGGGAATCGGCGGAGCCTAGGGTCTAGCTCACCCGTCGGTTCGTAGTAGATGAAGTCGGAGACCCGATTGGCGAACGCGGCAAACTCGAGGCTCGTCCGCGGTCGGGTGACCCGAAAGAACAGGTCCACTCCGTGGCCGATCTCTGAGTCCAGTTCAGGGTTGCCGATGTCGAATGAGTAGTCAGCGAGGTGCGGGCCGTCCGAATAGAGCTCCTCGATGGCCGGGCTGCGGAAGGCTCGCGCAAGGCTGACCCCGGCAGTCCAGCCCGGGCGCATATCGTAGAGCAGCGCAACCGAGGCCGAGATGTCGCCGAACGTGCGATCCTCGACCGGGACTAGCCGGTCCCCGATTTCGATCGGACGGTCGCTACGGGGCGCGACGAACCGGAGGTCGTAGCGGCCGCCGAGCTGGAGCCGAAGCGCATCTCGCGAAAACTCTTCGTACACGTAGCCTGCTAACGACGTCTCGGAGGCCGAACGCGTGCCGGAGTAGCTGCCTCCTGCGATCAGGTCGCGCATCGAGAAACTGGCTCCAAATGCACCCTCGGTGGAGAACGCCTCGAGGTCGTGACCGTGTCGCGCGGTCAGATTGACGGCGCCCGTGAGCTGGTCGAACGACGCTCCGACGAATGGCTCCCCGCCGGGACCGCGGCCCTCGATCTCAAAATGCTGATAGTGTGTCAGGTGACCGTCGACCTCGATCATGTCGATCGGACCGATGCCGAGCATGTGGGCGCCTTGCGCCCGCAGCACGTGGCGCGACATCTCGATGTCGACCCCGTTAGGATGTGCTCCGGGAATGGTCTCTCCGTTGAAGGTCCCGGGCACCCCATACTCCGAGTCGTAGTAGCGATACGCCATCCCAACGAAGCCCCACTCCGGTGTCAGGCTGAGCCCTGCTCCCACGCTGTACGTGGTCAACTCGGTCGAGGGAAGCATTCCAAGTGGTGTACGGGTCTCGCCCGCTGCACGGGCGCTTCCCTCGATGCGAACCGAGAGTGGTCCGAGTGGCGCACGAACCAGTGCATGCCCGCCTCCGCCCATGTTCACAGACTCGGCGGTAGTCGTGATGGTCCCCGTAATGCCGTCGGGACGCGTTCGGGGCACCTCTTCGCGCCACACGTTGATGACGCCGCCCAGAGCATTGGACCCGTAGAGTAGGCCCGCTGGGCCGCGCACGACCTCGATACGCTCGGCGGAAATCGGATCGCTGGATACCCCATGGTCGGCGGCTGTCGTAGACATATCGCCGGTCCGCTGGCCATCTTCCAGAACCAGCACGCGATCCCCACCCATCCCTCTGATAGTGGGCTGAGTGGCTCCTGGACCGTTGTAGACCGGCTGCAGTCCGGGTACGCGCCGGAGCGTCTCGGCGAGTGACGATTCGAGGCGGCGCTCGAGCTCCCTGCCGTCGACAACTGCGGTAGGCCGATAGGTGTCGGCTACGCCGCGCTCTCGGCCCATTCCGGTGACGACAACCCCTGCAAGTTCGAGCGCGGACTGCTCGAGCTCAAACGTGACCGAGACGGCTTGGCCAGCCCGAACCTGAACGCGCTGCTCGGTGGGTAGGTAGCCGATGAACTGCGCGGCCACGGAGTACGTGCGGGCCGGTACGTTCTCGAAGGAGAACGTGCCGTCCGGCAGTGTGGCCTGTCCGCGGCCGAGCTCCCGGATTCGCACGGCGGCGCCGATCAGAGGCTCGCCGGTCTCGACGTCGATCACCTGCCCGGTGATGGAGCCACGGGCTTCATCTTGCGCCTGCGAAGGTGTTGAGGCGAGCAGCGCGAAGCCGAGCGCGCATGCTAAAAGGGTAGCACTTGGGTACTGTGGCATGGGAATCCGGAGGGACATCGCGCACCCCAATGGTGCACGAACAATCGAGAGAAAGCCGAAGGCGGTCAGCGTAGGGGAGCCCCGCTACGCCGGGACCGAATCAGGCCCGAGCCGGAGGCGCGCGCCCGTCGAAGCACCGATCCGAGGACGTCTGAACCGTCTCCGGTACCTCGGGCGAGGCGAGGTCGACAGCCGACAGTTTCGCCGCAAACGAGTCTGTGCCGGAGGTGGCGGCCACGCGAACCTCGCACAGTTCGCAATCATGGCCGAACTTCTCGTGTTCGGCGTCAACCAGTTGCCCGTCTTCCACGACCTCCGTGTCGCGGGCGTCCAAGAGGTGATCGACCTCGTGCGCAATCGGCAGCGCGATGCCGCCCAGCCCGAAGGCCAGCAGCAGCGTCAGTGCTCTGATTGCGCGATCGTGCATTTATCAATTCGTGGTGATCATCCGGGAGTGCTGCTAACGTCCCGCAGATCCTGCTAGTTCGTGAAGATTCGTGCGGGGAGCGAAGTGACTCAGTGGAATGGGCCGCAACGTCTCAGTGAAAGTAACACATGACCCGATTTGGCGGACATCGTAAAAAAGGGGCGCCACTCATTGTGACGCCCCGGGACATGCGCTTCAGAAGCTGCTCAGAAGCGGAAGACCACACCGACTTGAGGAAGGAGCAGGTCGGTCCGCGAGCGCTCGATGTCGTAGATGAGACTTCCGTCCTGCCCTTCGCGGATGGAGCCGCGGCGCAGATACTCGGCCTCGCCTCCCCGCAGGTAGCGAAGACTCACGTCGAGCGCAAGCTGCGTCCGGCGTCCTTCCTCCGACACCTGGTCCAGGAGGGTGGCCTGGAAGCCGGCCCCGGCACCGAACGAGAACGTGACGTCATCGAAGTTCGTCGTCGACGCTATGTCTGGGCGCTGACCCGACGTGTCCTGAATGCGGCTCTCGGTGAACAGGTAGCTAAGTCCGATGAGACCGTCGGCGTATGGCCTGAAAGTCCCCGAGGGCTGCTGAAGCCGCACCAGACCATGGAAGCCCGCGAGATTGTTGGTCGTCACCACGTCCACATCGACGCGTCCTAGAGGCCCACTGCCGAAGGGCGTCCTGATCGTTTCCTGACCGTAGATCAAAAAGCCGAGATTCGCACCGACGCTGACGGGGCTGCGCGGTATCTGATAGAGACCCTGCGCTGAAAGGCCGAAGCCGATGGCACCGTCGAGACGGTCGCCGAACTCGCCCATCGGCACGCCGACGGTGAACTGAGCGCCCACGTTCGCCTGCGCCTGAGCGTCATTGGCCTGGATCGATACAACAATTGTTACAGACAGCGCGGCCATGGCCACGCGTTTGAGCCGACGGAGGTTGGAGCTCGTGGTCGTCATGATGGGTCGGATGTTGAACGGGCGCCTGGTGTCACCCGAGGTTGCTGATTCGGATACTTGCCGGTCTCGTCTTCATCGACCGAGACGACAGATGGCAACCAGTGTTACAGGGAGGATCAGCGAAGAGAATGGGCGATCGCCGAGATGTTTTTGGGTCCCGCCGACGTCTAGTATCGAGAAGTAATCCGGTGCGAGCTAGGTTGTAGACCAAATTGTATCCTCGCGAATGCGTGTAGCTCGAACTGGCAATCTGTTGTTCGCAGCGGCGATTGCCCTTCTGCTCTCAGTTGCCGCGGCCGTCGTCGCTCACAACGTGGACGGCCTTCCTACCTGGGTCGGTGTGGTACCTGCACTGCTCGTTCTGGTCGTCGCGGCCAGGCGCCCGATTCGGCGATGGCGCGCTGTCCGCGAGCCGTTTCCAGAAGAATGGCAAGCGTGGCTGCGGAAGCATGCCCCCGTATATCGAGAGGCGTCGCCTCCGGACCGTCAACGCTTTGAACGCGACGTCCTGATCACGCTCTCGGAAGCCCGATTCGAGGCCCTCGAGGCGGTCGAGCTGACCGATGACCTGCGCCTCACCGTCGCGGCGGGCGTTGCCACGCTGCTTCACGGGCGGCCCGATTGGGAGCTCGACCTTTCCCGGACCTTCCTCTTCTACCCCGACACATTTGACGACGACTACCTGGTCGAGGGAGAGTCGGACTACGATGGGATGGTGCATCCTCAGGGCCCGGTGCTCCTATCGCAGCGTGCAGCCGTCGATGGATGGGCACGCCCAGAGGATGGTTCCAACGTGGTCCTGCACGAACTCGCCCATCTCTTCGACTTCGCCGACCCGGCCGACGCCGATGCAGACGGCATCCCAACTTTGCTCGACTCTGGCTCGCAGCACGCGTGGCAACAACTCGCACGACGCGAAATGGCGCTCGCCCGGCGCGGTAGGTCGGTGCTCGGGCGCTATGCGGCCACGCATCCCGCAGAGTTCTTCGCGGTGGGGACGGAACGCTTCTTCGAAATGCCCGACCGAATGGCCGAGCGTCACCCCGAACTCTTCGACGCCTTTCGAGCGCTCTACAACCTCGACCCGCGTTCAGCGCCGCAGGATGCCCCCGCTCAGCCGGCCGCAAGGTCCGTCATCGCCCGACGACTCAAGCGGTAACGCGGGCTTCACAGTGCGCGGCGAGGGCGGTCGTCTATCTTGGCCGATCACACACTCGAAAACGCTCGAATGGTCCTCCGCTACGCCGCGTCGCTCGCGCTACTGCTCATACTCACGGTTCCGCACGCTCTCGCGCAGGACGCGGAGCTCGTCTACTACTGGAATTTCAACGATCCTGCGGCTGGTAGCAATCCGTATCCGCAGCCAATTCCGGCAGACGCGGGTGACGGCAACATCACCTACAACTTCTCGACGGGAATCACGAATTTCGCGGGATCCACGGTCAACGCACAGGGAGGCGATCCGGCCGGACAGGCGCTCTCGATTCAGGCGGGTGATGGATTGGTCAACAATGGCCGCTACTTCCAGCTGAACGTCTCGACGCAGGGATACGAGGACATCGAGCTCGCCTACGCCACGCGCGGAACGGCGGCCGGCTTCAACTCGAGGACGGTTGAGTTCTCGGTCGACGGCGGCAACACATGGACCCTGGTGGGTGAAGACACCGGCACCTCGACCAACTTCTATCTGGTCGAGTACGACCTGAGTGCACACCCTCAGGTGAAC
>JBJHBB010000140.1:0-6295 GCA_050485265.1 Rhodothermales bacterium
GCCAGTGACAGCACCGCAGAAGTCCTCGAGCGCACCTTCCCCTATCTATTCCGTGAGAACAGTTATCCTGGAGTAGCCCGTCTCGAGCTAGAGCGAGTAGCTAGTCCGTTCGTCGCGCGAAGCAGATACAACGAGGCGTCGGTGCGCATCATCCCCATAGAAGCGTACCACGGCAAGATGCTGGTGCACGGGTATCGAATCGGGGGCTTCGCCTACCTGACGGACGTGAACCACCTCCCGGACGACGCCTATCGCTCGCTGGCGGGCCTCGATGTGCTGATGCTCGACGCATTGAGGCACGAGCCACACTCCACGCACTTCACCCTGGCCGAGGCCACTGCCACGGCGCAGCGGATCGGCGCGAGGCAGACCTATTTCGTCCACATGACGCACAGCGTCGTTCACGCAGAGGCGGACGCGATGCTGCCCGACGGCATCGGCCTTGCCTTTGACGGCCTCCGATTTGACACGGGTGGGAGCCTACCGGCTGGTTTGTAGGTTGGGGGATGCTCCACCTCTCCGCCGCGATGCGACTGCTCGTACTTAACGGACCCAATCTCAATCTCCTCGGACAACGGCAGCCGGAGATCTATGGCCGAGCAGAGCTCAGTGACATCGAGGCCGAACTGAGCGACGCCCACCCGGAGGTGGACTTCCGATTCGCGCAGAGCAACCACGAAGGTGATCTCATTGACGCGCTCCACGCGGCCGCTCAGGATGGTCTCGACGGCGCAATTCTGAACGCCGGCGGCTACAGCCACACCTCTGTGGCGCTCCGTGACGCGGTGGACGCGATCGACATGCCGGTCGTGGAGGTGCACATCTCCAACACGCACGCGCGCGAGGAATTCCGCCACCGCTCCCTTCTTGCGCCGGTCTGCGTGGGCAGCATTACTGGTCTGGGGAAAATGGGCTACCTGTTGGCCGCCGCCTATCTTTCGCGCCGAGCGCCTTGAGCGTCTGGTTGCCACTCACCCATCCCCGATCACCTGATGCCACCCGAGGCCCTCGGCCCCGACGACCGCCGGACGCCGACCGCGGGCTCGCAGTCGCTGGATCAGCCGACCGCCTCGCCCGACGCCGACGCGACGGCCGAGGCAACTGGTGACGCCGCCCGCACGGCTGCGGTCGCCGAGCAACAGGCGAGCGACGAGTCTTCCTCGGGAGACTCCGGCCCGAATTCCGCCGCCATGCTCGTGGCAGCGGGGATTTTCCTGAGCCGCATCATCGGCTTCGTGCGGGAACGTGCGGTCGGATATTTCTTCGGGGTCTCCGAGCACGCGGACGTATTCCGCGTGGTTCTGAGAATGCCCAACCTGCTGCAGAACCTGCTCGGCGAAGGCACGGTCTCCGCGGCGTTCATCCCCATCTACAGCCGGATGATCGAGGAGGGCCGTCGCGAGGATGCGGGTCGGTTCGCCGGTGCGGTGCTAGGGCTCTTGATAGCGCTCGTGGCCGTCATCGTGGGGCTGGGGGTCTTCTTCGCAACGCAGATCACATCCGTACTGGCACCGGGTTTCCTCGCTGACGCCGAGGCGGTCGCTGCCGGAGACCTCGCGGTTGATCGCTTTCGCCTGGCGGTGGACGCTGTGCGCTTCACGTTCCCGATGGCGGGGATCCTGGTCCTGTCGGCGTGGGCGCTGGGTGTCCTGAACAGCCACCGGAGGTTCTTCTTGCCTTACGTGGCACCCGTCCTATGGAGCTGCTCGATAATCGCCGGGTTCATCATTGCGTCCGTTTACGTGCTCGACGACCCGCTCGCGATCGGACAGATGGACGTCGTACCGGTGTCGGACCTGAACGTGCTCTTCTTCGCCGGGGTGTTCGGCGCACTCGCCGGGGGCGTATTGCAGTTCGTGGTGCAGCTCCCCGCCGTGTTCCGGGTGATCCGAGGCTTCAAGCTCTCGATGTCGACTCGCGTCGAGGGCGTGAAGCAGAGCTTCAAGGCCTTCGTTCCCGTGCTCGCGGGACGAGGCGTGTATCAGCTTTCGGGCTACCTCGACATGCTGTTGGCCACCTTCTTGGCCGCCGGCGCGTTAGCCGCACTGGTCAATGCCCAGGTGCTCTATATGCTTCCCGTGTCGCTGTTTGCGATGAGCGTGGCGGCCAGCGAGTTGCCCGAGTTGTCACGCCTCTCACTGGCGCGTCGCGAGGCGTTTCTCGAGCGAACGAACCGGTCGGTGCGCCAGATCGCGTTCATGGTCATCCCGACGGCCGTCGCGTTCGTGGGCTTCGGATTTCTAGCTGTGGCGGTGCTGTACCAGACAGGACGGTTCGGCCTTGAGGACACGTGGCTGGTCTACTTCGTGCTCGCCGCCTATTCCCTCGGTCTCGTTGCCACCACCACGTCTCGCCTGCTGCAAAACGCCTTCTATGCCCTGGACGACACCAAGACACCGGCTAAGATCGCGGTGATCCGAGTCGCGGCATCGGCTGCGCTCGGCGCCGGCCTGATGATATGGCTCGATCAGTTCACCGTCGGGGACGTGACCGGCGTGGCCGCCACTGGACGTCCGTTACGCCTTGGGGCGGTCGGTCTGGCGGTGGGCGCGAGTTTCGGGGCCTGGTTGGAGCTCTGGCGGCTGAATGCGGCGCTTAGGCGCAAGCTGGACGGATTCCATCTGCCCTGGGGAAGGTTCGCACAGATGCTCGGGCTGGCCGGTCTCGCATCGATTCCGACCGCCTTGCTTCGATGGGTCGTTCCGGCGGAGCCGTTCCCGATCTGGCTGTACGGTGCGTTTATTCTGGGCGTCTTCGGGGTGACGTACCTCGCGCTGGGTTGGATGTTCAAGTTCGAGGAAGGCGAGGTCTGGATCGGGCGCTTCGTTCGTCGGCTTCGGCGCCGGAAATCGTAGCATCACTCGATAGCTTTCGTCTCGGCAACAGGTGACTCATGGCACGTATCGTACAAACTGGTGAGACCCCCGCCAAGCGGCGCAATGCACACATGCGAAGCTGCGCCGAGGTACTTCGACTGCTCGCCCAACGCCCCGAACTCGCGAGCGGCCGCTTCGACGCGGAGGCGAAGGACATGGTCGCCTTTCTCTCGATCAACCTCCGTGGGATCGGGGAGACGATCGAGGGCAGTGCTCAAACCTGGGACGACCGCGGCTACTGGAAGAAGGCTGAAGACCTCAGGGAGCGCTTTCGCTGGAGCAGCAGGGCAGCGATCGAGCTGGAGAGCGCGGCCCTCGGTGACCGTTGGCATGAGGTGACGCCGATTCTGCTGTCGCTCATCCCCCATTTCGGCGACATCACCATTCAGCAGCTGACCAGGGACGCAGACTGGTGGTGCGGGGCCCTGCGAGCACTGAAGCTTCAGGCCGAGAAGCGCGCGCTCGAGGCACCGTGACCACTGAGGTTACACGCCTCCCCCTGGACTTCCCCCCGATCACGCCGCCCACCGTGCGTGAGGATGACGGTGAGTTCGAAGTGCTCGACCGCGTGCGAAGACGGTTCGTTCGCTTGACTCCGGAAGAATGGGTCCGGCAGCACTTGATCGGCGCGCTAATCGAGACGCTCGGCTACCCGGTCGGCCTTCTGGCCGTAGAGCCGACGATCGTCACCCGTGCCGGTCCTAGAAGGCCGGACCTAGTCGCATATGGCCGAGACCGTGCTCCGCTGCTGATCGCGGAGTGCAAGGCACCAACGGTCAAGCTCACTCAGGAGGTGCTGGATCAGGTCGGTCGATATAACCTGATCACCGGCGCACCTTATTTGATGGTCACCAATGGTCGGGCCCATGTGTGTTGGCGGACGGACGGCGAGGCCCGTAGCCACACTTTCCTTAAGAGCATCCCAAATTACAGAGATCTGAGCTAGTTTGGCCCGTCTACAAGGCCTGCCATGAACCGTCAAACCCTGAGCTTCGTCCTTGCGGCAGCGGTCGTAGTCGTGGGGGTGCTCGTCCTGATCTCCTTGACGCTCGAGTCCTCGGATAATGAGACGTCCAACAGTTCGGATCCTCCTCCGGACCTGTTGCAGATGATGGTCCTTTCCGAGCGATTCCTTGAGAAGACTCACCTCGCTGCCTCCGCCGGCAACTGGGAGCTAGCCACCTTCTACGCGCACGAGCTCGAGGAACTCGCCGAGGACTTGCGGGACGCTGACGTTCGCAAGAACGACGTCGAACTCACCCCGCTGGCGCGGGACGCGTTCTTGCCTTCCGCGGAAGCTCTATACGACGCAGCCCGAGACCAGGACGCCGATTCGTACTGGGAGGCCTACCGAGCGGTCGTCTCGTCCTGCAACGCCTGCCACACTGCCAGCGGTTACGAGTTCATCCGAATCCAGGAGCCCGCCAGTCGCCAACCGTATGCCGTTCAGCGGGTCGAACCCTAGCGGATCAGCAGCCGTTCAGGCGTCGTACACGCGCCCCGAAAAGCCCTCCCTTCTGGCTCGCGCCGCCCATCACCCTTCCCGCCATGAGTTCGATTACCGAACGCCTCGCAGCCCTTCTTGAAACCACCGCGCCGTTCGATCGACTTCCCCCGGAGCAGCGCCAGGAGATTATGGGGGAGATGACGCTTCAGATCTACGAGCCGGGGGAAGTGATCCTTCCTCAGGGCAGCGACGTCCACCGCGCGCTGTACATCGTAGAGAGCGGGCTGGTGCGCCTGTACGACGAGGAGCGCAACCGGCTCGTGAACATGGTTGGCGAAGGTGGCGTGTTCGGGTCCTACGGGCTGCTGCAGGGTGGCGTGCTCCCGTACGAGGCAAAAGCCGTCGAGCCGGTCGTGTGCGGCCTGTTCTCCAGTGAGCGATTCAAGAAGCTTTACAAGCGCAACCCGGACTTCAAGGCGTACTTCGACGCCGACCTGAAAGCCTACGTCCGCACCCTTGGCACGGAGCTCGACGCCAGTGGCGCGTTCCTCCTCTTCGAGACGAGTCTCAGGGACGTCATCACGCGAGAGCCGGTGACCGTGGCGCCCAGCGACACCGTCCAGGCTGCCGCGGCCAAGATGCGGGAGCTCGACGCCGACACGGTCATCATCGAGCAAGATGGTCTGGCTGTCGGTCTTCTCACGGAGGGTGATCTCATCGATCGCGTCGTCGCCGAGGCCCGCGATTTCGACACGCCCGTATCGGCGCTGGTCGAGCGGCCTCCGATCGCGCTGATCGGTTCGGACAAACTCTTCGATGCGGTTCTGGTGATGATGAAACACCGCATCCGTCGCGTGATCATCACCAATGAGCGACGCGACGACGGCCCACCGCTCCTGGGCCTGGTCACGGCCGAGGACGTTGCGCACTTCCGAGGCCTAGACCCGGTGGCCACGGTGGAGCGGATGGAGAAGGCGCGGACGATCAACGAGCTATCGCAGCTCCGGTCGGCCACCATTCGCCGGCTCTACCGGCTCTATCAGCAGGGCGTCCAGAGCGAGGCGCTGCTGGAGGTCGTGGCCGAGCTGGACGATCAGCTCAAGGTCAGGCTGCTTCACCTCGTCGAGAACGAGATCAGCACCGACCTACAGCCGCCCGACCTCGAGTGGACGTGGCTGGCCCTGGGAGCGCCCGGCCGCCGGGAGGAAGCGCTGTTCACGACTCAGTCGAACGGTATCGTCTACGACGATCCCGCCGACGACGCGCAGGCCGAGCGCGCCGAGCGGTACCTGTCCGCCCTGGCCGAGCGCGCCGTTGCCGCGATGGAAGAATGTGGTATCCGCTCGAGTGAGATCGGGCTTGTGGCCTCGAACAGCGCGTTCCGCCAGCCGTTGTCGTCATGGGTCGCGGCGTTCGATCAGTGGATCGAGGCATCCGAATCACAGGCCACGATCCGGGCAATCCCCTGCTTTGACCTGCGGGCCATCTACGGAAGTGGGGACGTGATCAATCGCCTTCGCGATCAGATCTCGGCCAGATTGGACCACGACCCCCGTCGATTCCTTCGGGTGTTGATGCGAGGCGCGACCACCAACAGGCCGCCCATCTCGTTCTTTGGGCGGTTTGAGCTGGAGCGCGGCGAAGGAGAGTCAGAGGGCCTCAACCTCCGCCAGCGTGGCCTCGATCCGATCGTAGATCTCGCTCGCGTGCTGGCGATGGAACATCGCTTCCTACAGTCTGCCAGCACGTTCGATCGGCTGCGACATCTCCGAGACGCAAGTCCCGATCTCAAGCGCGAGGTGAGCGCTCTGCTGGAGTCGTTCACCACGCTCTCCGACATGCACCTGCGCGCTCAGATGGAGGCTGCAGAAACGGGCGGTACACCGACGGACTTCGTCGATCCTCACAACCTGCATAAGAGCCAGCAGAACCTCCTCAAAGAGACTTTCAAGAAGGTCGACAAGGTTCAGAG
>JBJHBB010000141.1:0-4250 GCA_050485265.1 Rhodothermales bacterium
CCCTGCCGACCCTGCCTTTCACTCCCGATACCGCAACCTCCTTCACCACCATGTGCACCAGTCCGCCAAATCGGAGTTGGAAACTTTTTGGGCTGGGTGTGGGGCGGTCAGGCGAACGGCCTTCTTCGAGGCGGGCGGATTCGATGAGACGTATGCGCATCCTAGCATCGAGGATATCGAGTTCGGTTACCGGATGTCGGCTAAGGGCTTCACCATCGGAATCGACAAGGACCTTCAGGTAAAGCATCTCAAGTCCTGGGCTCCGGCCCAGATCTTGACTACGGACGTATTGAAACGAGCGGCACCCTGGACACAGCTGTTGCTGCGAAAGGGGGCGGTGGAGAACAACCTCAACGTCACGTACTCAGCGCGCCTCAGTACGCTCGCTGCAGTGGGAGTCCCGCTCGTCGGATTGGCTGCGTTCTGGGCACCTGGCATGGCGGTCGTGGCTCTTGTAGCGCTTATTGGTGCCCTTGTCGCGATGAACTGGGACTTCTATCGCTTCCTGTGGCACAACGAGGGTGCCGGCTTCGCTGTCCGTGCCTTGCCGTGGCACCTCCTGTACTTCTGGAGCTGCGCGATCGGGTTCGTGGTCGGGGCTGTCTGGCATCTAATGGATTCACTGAGCACTGAACCGTCCTCTGCACCGACGAAGCCGTTGCGATGGGCGACGTCGACGCGCTCGTAGTCGGGGCCGGCCCAGCCGGCCTGACTGCCGCTTACGAACTAGCCAAGAGAGGCTATGCACCTCTGGTCGTCGAGAAGAGCGACCAGGTTGGTGGGATCTCACGCACGGAGACCTACAAGGGCTACCGATTCGACATCGGTGGCCATCGGTTCTTTACCAAGGTGGGCGAGGTCGAGCGGCTCTGGCATGAGATTCTGCAGGATGAGTTCGTCCGGCGACCCCGGATGTCGCGCATCTACTACGACGGCAAGTTCTTCCCCTATCCCCTCAAGATTGCGCCCACGCTGGCGAACCTGGGCCCGTTGGAGTCGCTCCGAATCATGGGGAGCTACCTCTGGGCTCGATTGGTCCCTAAGCGAGAACCCGCCAACCTGGAGGAGTGGGTGACGAACCGGTTCGGCGACCGGCTCTACCGCACCTTTTTCAAGACCTACACCGAGAAAGTGTGGGGCATTCCGTGCACCGAGATCCGGGCTGATTGGGCCGCGCAACGCATCAAGGGGTTGTCGCTCACGGGCGCCGTGGTGCAAGCGCTTACCGGTCGGAGTAGTGAAACATCACTGATCGAGTCATTCCACTATCCCATTCACGGGCCTGGAATGATGTGGGAACGGTGCACAGAGCGCGTCGAGGGGATGGGCGGCCAGGTTCTGCTGGATACCGAAGCGATACGGATCGAACACGAGCCGACGACGGAAGGCCGTCGTCGCGTCAGCGCCGTGCATGTCGGCAGCGGAGCAGCGGCCACTCGGCTTCGCCCCGCCGAGGTGATTAACAGCATGCCCATCAACCATCTCATCGAGCGCCTCGATCCGCCGCCGCCACCGGAAGTCGTGGCAGCTGCTCGGAGCCTCTCATATCGCGACTTCCTAATCGTCGCCCTCATCATCAAGCAGAAAGACCTGTTCCCGGATAACTGGATTTACGTCCACAGTCCCGAGGTGCAGGTCGGGCGCATCCAGAACTTCAAGAACTGGAGCGAGGAGATGGTGCCGGACAGCAGCATGACATGTCTGGGGATGGAGTATTTCTGCAATCGGGGCGACGATCTCTGGGAGATGGATCGCGACTCTCTAGTCGCCCTCGCCTCAGAGGAGCTGGAGCGGATCGGCCTGGCACGCAAAGAGGACGTGGTCGACGGCACGATCATTTTCCAGCCGATGGCCTATCCCGTCTACGATGCCGACTACCAGGATCACCTGGAAACCATCCGGGGCTACCTGGAAACGTTCGAGAACCTGCAGACCACTGGCCGCGCCGGAATGCACCGGTACAACAATCAGGACCACTCCATGCTCACGGCCATTCTCGCCGCCAAGAACATCGCGGGCGAACTGGCGCCAAACGGTCAGCGACACGATCTGTGGAGCGTGAACGTCGAGCGGTCCTACCACGAAGAGTTCACTGTGGACGAGACACGCGCCGAGAGTAAGGAGAAAGAGCGGGCGCTGGCGGCCTAGCTACGGGCGCGCCGCTGCTGGCGAAACCTGGTCTGAGCGGCCGAAGCGCATGAGCGCGTCGTAAGCCCGCCGGTTCATACCGTCGAGGTTCTCTCGGGAGCCGACGCCCGCAGCCGCCTCATACCCAGGAATGAACGAGTGTTCACCGTACTGATGAGCAAACGCGACGTCGGGCATGAGCGAAAGTCGCGTGCTGTAGCCAAGGGCTCCGAGACCAACCATCAGGAAGCAGGCGAGGTACACTATCCCGAGAGTCTTGGACGCTCTGGGTAGAAGTGTCTTCACCCCGGTCCACGCAAAGGCGAAGAGCAGTGGCAGGACGGGGATCCAGAATCGGGCGTCGACACTAATCCAGACGAGCATCAGAGCCAGATAGGCCAGGAATAGCTGCTCGAGCGGCCCGAACGTCCTTCGTCTTGCCGCGAGCCCGACGAGCGTGAGTAGCAACAATGTGACGCTAACGACCAGCATGATGCTGGATGCCCCAGGCAATCGTCCCAACTGGCTCGCGGGCACGTTCACGCCGATCTCCCCGAGTTCGACGAGAGTCAACCTGAAAGCTGTTCCCAGGTAGGTCCCCACCCCCCAGGAGTTGAGCTGCCGATGGGTGGTAGCGTAATACTCGGTCCCAAGGATCCACCACCAGGTCACGCCGAACGCGGCGATGCCGACCATTGCCAGGGCGGCGCTTTGCACCGGGTGCTTCTTGATCGCGATGCCAGCGCGGTTGACCAGGTCGGTTGCGGAGACGAACAGACCCACGACGGGGATCAGCAGCACGATCCCGACTGAGCGCGTCATCCAGGCTGTGAGCCCTAGCGCCAGCACGAGTCCGACGAATGCCCACCTCTCACGTTTGCCGCCCTGTTGGAGCGCAGAGGCGGTCGCCCATGCGAATAGCATCGCTAGCATAAAGAAAACGGACTCCGCCATCGGAAGCGTCACGTGCTTGATCGTGGCAAAGCTGCCCAGGGTAAGTGGGACCATCCAGACGGCCTCCCGCGAAGTGAGCAGGCCGGAACGCGTCAGCGCGGCGTATGCCGCGAAGCACCCGGCGAATACAGCCAGCACATTAGCCAGCACGATCCACAGCGGCGATCCCAAGCCGAGGATGTCCAACGTCGCGAGCCATGCGGGGTACCCGGGTGGAAACTGGGCGGGACGGCCACGGTCGAGGAAGCCCAGGCCGTCTGCTCCCGACAGGGCCATCATCATGTAGGTGAGGCTGTCGACGTTGACCCGAAGCGGCGTCGCAATCTGGAGGAGATAGCCCAGCCCGAAGAGCGCCGTCACACCGAGTGCCACACCGTGCGTTCTCAGCGCTGTCTGTTCGGGATGACGCACGCTCTCAAATGATTATTGACGGAGCCCCGTTGCCTCGCGGAACCGTAATGCCCGGCAAAGATAGTCGGGAGATCGTGTTCACAACGACGTCAAGCTTCTGGCAATAAGCGGGAATTTCCCGTACTGCAGCGGCGACCGCGTGATTGGCGCCACCGACCTAGCCTAGCTTAGCCCCCCGCATATCTCACCACCTCATGGCATATCTCTTCACGTCTGAGTCCGTATCGGAAGGTCACCCGGACAAGGTAGCGGACCAGATTTCGGATGCGCTGCTCGACGCATTCCTGAGGGACGACCCCCAGAGCCGCTGTGCCATCGAGACCCTCTGCACGACGGGTCTGGTAGTGGTGTCCGGTGAGGTTTCCTCGGAGACGTACATAGATGTGCAGGAGGTTGTCCGTGAGACGGTCCGCGAGATTGGCTATACCGATCCCCGGCTGCGATTCGACGCAGGCTCTTGCGGAGTGCTGACGTCCATCCACGAGCAAAGCGCGCACATCGCTCAGGGCGTCGACAAGGGTTCCGATCCGAAGGCGGAGCAGGGCGCAGGCGATCAGGGCTTCATGTTCGGCTACGCTACTCGAGAGACGGAGGAGCTCATGCCGCTGGCTCTAAGCCTGAGCCACAGCCTCGTCCGCGAGCTTGCCGCCATCCGGAAGGAGGGCCGTCTGATGCCGTACCTGCGGCCTGATTCCAAGAGCCAGGTCACGATCGAGTACGAGGACGATAGAAAGACGCCGCGTCGCATCAATACCGTG
>JBJHBB010000141.1:4260-6285 GCA_050485265.1 Rhodothermales bacterium
GGTCTCCACCCAGCACGAAGAGGGTATCACCGTCGAGACGATCAAGCAGGACGTCCGCGAGCACCTGCTGCCGCGCGTGCTGCCGGCCGAACTCGTCGATGACGATTTGAAACTGCTGGTAAACCCGACGGGCACGTTCGAGATCGGCGGACCGCACGGCGACACCGGCCTCACAGGACGCAAAATCATCGTTGATACCTATGGCGGCAAGGGCGCGCACGGTGGCGGTGCGTTCTCCGGCAAGGACCCGTCGAAGGTCGATCGATCGGCCGCTTACGCCGCCCGGCACGTCGCCAAGAACCTCGTCGCTGCAGACCTGGCCGACGAAGCGCTCGTTCAGCTCGCCTACGCCATCGGGGTGCCGGAGCCGGTCTCCATCGACGTTTTCACGTATGCTACGGGCAGGATTTCGGACTCGCGGCTAGGGGAGGTCGTCACCCGATCGTTCGATTTGCGGCCCGGAGCCATTATCGAGCGGCTCGGCCTGCTCAATCCGATCTACCGACCCACTGCCGCCTACGGCCACTTCGGTCGCCCCGAGTTCTCCTGGGAGGCGCTCGATGCCGTAGACGATCTCCGCCGCGAGGCTGAGTCGCGCGCTTGAGCCCTCGTCGCGATTACGTGAATTGATGTACGGGCGGGAAGCTAGCTGAGCGATTTCACGTAGTTGCACGATCACCTCCTGACCCCACAGAAGACTACCATGGATCACAAGGAAGGACAGTACAAGGTGCGCGACCTCGGCCTCGCCGACGCCGGCCGCATGCGCATCGAGTGGGCCGAGAGCCGGATGCCGGTCCTCATGCGCCTCCGCGAGGAGTACGCCAAGACCCAGCCGTTCAAGGGCTACAAGATCACCGGCTGCCTCCACGTGACGAAGGAGACGGCCGTGCTCGTCGAGACCTTCGCCGCGTGCGGCGCGGAGGTCGCCTGGAGCGGGTGCAACCCGCTCTCGACCAACGACGAGGTCGCCGCCGCCCTCGCGCAAGCGGGTATCGAGATCTACGCGTGGTACGGCCAGAACACCGAGGAATTCTACTGGTGCATCGACCGGACCATCGACAAGACCCCGGACACGACGCTCGACGACGGCGCCGACCTCATCTTCCGCGTCCACTCCACCTTCCCCGAGAAGGCCGAGGACATCATCGGCGGCTCTGAGGAGACGACGACCGGCGTCCACCGCCTCCGCGCCATGGCCGCCGACGGGAAGCTGCTCTACCCCGTCTACGCCGTCAACGACGCCGAGACGAAGTGGGACTTCGACAACGTCTACGGCACCGGGCAGAGCACGCTCGACGGCATCCTCCGAGCGTCCTCGGTGCTCCTGGCGGGCAAGAACTTCGTCGTGGCCGGCTACGGTCACTGCGGTCGCGGCGTCGCCATGCGCGCGAAGGGCATGGGCGCCAACGTCATAGTGACGGAGGTGAAGGCGACCGCCGCGCTCAAGGCCACTCTCGAGGGCATGCGGGTGATGACGATGGAGGAGGCTGCCAGGGTGGGCGACATCTTCGTGACGGCCACCGGCATGAAGGACGTCATCCGCGGTGAGCACTTCATCACCATGAAGGAGGGCGCGATCGTTTGCAATACTGGCCATTACGATGTCGAGCTGAATCTGGCCGAGTTGGCCGAGCTCTCGACGGACGCGCGGATGATTCGCGCTGACAACCGCGAGTACACCCTCGAGAACGGCAAGAAGATCTACATCCTCGCCGACGGCCGCCTGGTCAACCTCGCCGCCGCCGAAGGGCACCCCTCCGAGGTGATGGATATGAGCTTCGCCAACCAGTTCCAGGCCCATCTGGCGCTGATCCAGCGGCACGAGGCCGGCGAGACGCTACCCAACGCAGTGATCGACCTCCCCGAGGAGCTCGATCAAGAGATCGCCCGCATCAAGCTCGAAACGATGGGCCTCTCGATCGACTCCCTCACCGACGAGCAGGTCGCCTACGCGACGGACTACTCGGCCGGCACCTAGATGCACGCTCGACAAAGCAGATCGAGATTGAGGGCTCCTTGGCC
>JBJHBB010000142.1:0-5709 GCA_050485265.1 Rhodothermales bacterium
CACGCTCGAGTAGCTGGGCCGCTTCGTCGAGGCCATCGCCCTCCTGGAGCAGTGCGCGGAGGTGAACCCCGAGCACCCGGAGATCTGGTACGAGCTGGGGTACTGCCTCGATCAGGCCGGACGCTTCGAGGAGTCCGTTGCAGCATATGATCGACAGATCGACGTTGACCCATTCTCGCAGAACGCCTGGTACAATCGTGGGATCGTCCTGAACAGGATCGAGCGCTTCACGGAGGCGGTCGAGTCTTACGATTTCGCTATCGCCATCGACGACGGCTTCGCCTCCGCGTGGTACAACCGCGGCAATGCACTTGCGAACATCGGTGAGCTGCAGCCGGCCATCGACAGCTACCTGAAGGTCCTCGAATATGAGGAAGGTGATGCTGCGACGTTTTACAACGTTGCGCTCGCCTATGAGGAACTGGAAGACTTCGCGACGGCAGCGACCTACTTCCAGCGTGCTGTGGACGAGGATCCCGAGTATCCGGAGGCGTGGTACGGACTGGGGTGCTGCCACGATGCTTTGGAACGCCACACGGAGGCCCTTCAGTGCTTTGCACGGGCGCTGCAGCTTCGGCCCGAGGTCGGGGAGTTCTGGTACGCCCGAGCGGACAGCGAGTACAATGCCGGTCTTCTCGATGAGTCCCTCCGCTCGTACGCCCGCGTGGTCGAGCTCGAGCCGGAGAACGATGAAGCGTGGCTCGATCTCGGAGAGACGCTGTTCGAGGCCAAGCACCTCGAGGACGCGCTCGTAGCGTATGCACGCGCAGCGGAAGTCAACCCGGACAACTCGGAGGCGCATGTCCAGCAGGCCAAAGCGCTGTTCGCGCTCGGCCGCGTGGAAGAGGGCTCTCGTGCCTTGAAACTGGCTTTCGAGCTAGATTCGTCTGTGCGAGACGAGATCAGGCACGTCTACCCGGAATTGGTGTCCGATATCCGACTTCGGCATCTGTTCAGCGACGGACCATCGCGTGGTCGTCGATAGTTCGTCGTCTTCGCAGGCGACTGGTAAGGGCCAGATCATGCGGGTTGCGTTTCTCCTTGGCGACCCCGTGTCGCACTCGATATCCCCGCTGATCCACAACACCGCGTTCGCAGCATCCGGAATCGAGGCCCGGTACGTGGCTGCCCGAGTGCCTGCGTCCACGCTCCCGGCATCCATAGCGGGATTGCGCGAACCATCGGTCCTTGGCGCCAACGTGACTATTCCGCACAAGTCGAGCGTACTCGGACACGTGGAAGAGTTGTCGCCGGAAGCACGAAGCATTAGGGCCGTAAACACGATCGCGAGACGGGGTGACGGTTCGCTCGTGGGTTACAACACAGACGCGGCCGGCTTCCTTGCTCCTCTAGCTGGATATGACTTGTCAGGAGCTCCAGTGTTAGTGTTCGGAAGCGGTGGCGCCGCTCGAGCGGCGATCTGGGCCCTGGCGACCCATCACCAGCCTGATCGGTTGACGATAGTGGCTCGGTCCGAGCGGAGCGCCAAGCGACTGGTCCATGATCTGCATGCGTCGATTTCCGGCACGCGGATCGAGATCAAACTCTTTGATAGCGCAGGTAAGGCAGTTCGTGACGCCAGGTTGATCGTCAACACGACTCCACTCGGTATGCAGCCGAACGAGGAGACCTCCCCCTGGCCCGACTCAGCTGACTTTAGCGAGCACCAGTGCATATACGATCTCGTGTACCGCCCACGACGGACACGACTTCTCAGAGATGCCGCAAGCCGCGGCGCGGAAACGATCGACGGTTTCGAGATGCTCATCCAGCAGGCTGCAAGCAGCTTTGAGTTATGGACCGGGAAATCTTTCCCATTCGAAACCGTGCGAAAAGTCGCACTTCAGACCCTTGCGTCATGACCACCGACCTGATCCGTCCCGCCATCTTCTCGGTTCATGAGGTGGTCTTTGCCGCCTTCACGACGCGTCATTTTGCCCCACCTGACAGAATCAGCGCACAGAGTGCAGCGGCAGCATTGGTGAAGCGAGAGGGCTTTTCGGGTCTAGCCCTGACCGAACAGGTCCACGACAACAAGGTGGCCGTCGTTCGTGAGCCGGGGACGGTGCCTGGACACGACGGGCTTGTGACCGATCAGCCCGGACTGGCACTGGGGACGGTCGCCGCGGACTGCGCCCTGATCATGATTGTGGACCCGATCGCCGGAGTAGTCGGCAATTGTCATGCAGGCTGGCGCGGAGCTGCGGCCGAGATCGTGACAGGCACTGTCGAGCGCATGGTAGGCCTCGGAGCCCGCCCATCAGACATGCTGGCATTCATCGGCCCCTGCATCTCGACCGAGGCCTTCGAAGTCGGTGAGGAGGTCGCCGCCCAGTTCGATCCAGCGCACATTATCCGCCGCTCCGATTGGCCAAAGCCACACGTCGACTTACGCGCCGTCGTTCGAAAGCAGTTACTCGACTCTGGCGTTAGAAAGAGAAACATTGAGACGTCGGGTCATTGCACCATGGAGGATGAAGGCTTCTATTCTTATCGGGGACAGAACGGCACGCCGGGCCGAATGCTGGCCCTGATCGGGATGCGCCATGAATAGCCGCCAACGTGTGATCGCGGGTGGTCACAGCGCCTGGCCTGCGGGTTACCAACTGTCACACGCATCGGCGCTCTCGAAAGACGAATAGCGGCAAGGCGACCGTTGAGCGTGTGACGGATCCTCTCCACGGCTACTTTACGCTTTCTCCGCAACTCTGCGATCAGCAGGGTCACCACTTTGGCGAAATTGCATTTCTAGATCCACGTTGCAACAACCATCTAGCGCATCAATGAACGTCTGGCTCAAGCGAGGCCTTTGGGCCGCCGTCGCCCTGGTGGTGATCGGACTGCTGGCGTGGCCCAAGCTGCGTGGATCAGACGAGGCGCCCGGGCCGCCCGGCGGTCAGCGTGGAGGGGACACCCTGCAGGTCACCGGCTACGTGGCCGTCGAGCTTCCGATGCAGGACCGCATCCGGGCGACAGGGACTTTGCGCGCCGATGAATCCGTGGACCTCGCCGCCGAGGTCTCAGGACGCGTTACCCGCATCCACTTCCGAGAGGGGAGCTACGTGCAGCGCGGGCAGCTCCTCTTGAAGATCAATGACGCCGAACTGCAGGCCCAGCGCGAGCGCTTGCGCTTCCGGATCGAGCTTGCGCAGGCCTCCGAGGAACGGCAGCGGCGTCTGCTCGAGATCGGAGGGGTTAGCCAGGAGGAGTATGACGCCGCGCTGGGAGAGGTGAATGTCTTGCGGGCGGACGTCGCCCACGTCGAAGCTCAGATCGCTCGTACAGAGTTGCGGGCCCCGTTCTCGGGCATCATCGGATTGCGCTACATCAGCGAGGGGGCCTACGTGTCACCCCAGACGCGCGTCGCTACCCTACAGGCGCTCTCCCCCATGAAGCTCGACTTTTCGATCCCCGAGCGCTACACGGGACGCGTCCAGATAGGCGACCGCGTAACGTTCAGTGTAGCGGGCTCGCCACAGCGGTATCGCGGGGAAGTGTTTGCCGTAGAGCCACGCGTCGACGAAGACACACGCACGCTGCTCATCCGCGCTCAAGTCCCCAATCCTGAGGGATCACTCTTCCCCGGAGCCTTCGCCGACATCGAGTTGATCGTAGAGGAGATCGACAACGCGCTGCCTGTTCCGGCTATCTCGATCATACCCGAACTGGAAGGGCGGAGGGTCTGGGTGATGGAGAACGGTAAGGCGGCGAGTCGACGCGTGGAGACCGGCCTCCGCACCGACGCCGCCGTCCAGGTCACGAACGGTCTCACTCCAGGAGACACCGTCCTCGTAAGTGGCATCCAGGTGGTGCGGCCCGGTCAGTCGATCCGCGTGACGGACCTCACGGCACTCAATCGGTCGGACACCGAGACCACGATCACGCTCCCGGCCGACCCGAACGGTCCCGCCGCTACCGCCCTCTAGCTAATGACGCTGTACGCCCTTTCCATTCGGCGACCCGTCCTGGCGACGGTGTTCTCTCTGGTGATCGTCCTCTTTGGAACGCTCGCCTACTTCTCGCTGGGCGTACGCGAGTTTCCATCGGTTGACCCACCCGTCATCTCGGTCGCAACCACGTACCGAGGCGCCAACGCCGACGTGATCGATGCACAGATCACCGAACCGCTCGAGGAGCGAATCAACGGGATCGAGGGCATTCGCACACTGACCTCGGTATCCAGAGACGGTCGCAGCACGATCACCGTTGAGTTCGCTCTTGGCGCGGATCTCGAGCGGGCTGCCAATGACGTACGTGATCGCGTCAGTCAGGCGATATCTCAACTTCCGCCAGACGTTGATCCGCCGCGCGTTTCAAAGGCTGACGCGGACTCTGATCCGATCGTGTTTCTGAACGTCGCCTCGGACCAGCGTGACCTGCTGGAGTTGTCCGAGATCGCCGACAATTTGTTCAAAGAGCGTCTGCAGACAATCCCGGGGGTTGCCCGCGTCGACATCTGGGGCGAGCGGCGCTACGCAATGCGCATATGGCTCGATCCGCAGCGTCTGGCGGCTTACCAGCTGACGCCGCTCGATATCCAGAATGCACTCCAGACGGCCAATGTCGAACTGCCGAGCGGTTCGATAGAAGGACGAGATATCGAGCTGACGGTCCGCACCATGGGCCGCCTCGAGTCCGAGGAGGACTTCAGGAACTTGATTCTGAAGCGGAACGGAGATCAGGTCGTCCGCCTCGCTGACGTGGGCACCGCTCAACTCGGCGCAGAAAACGAACGCACCGTCTTGAAACGCGACGGCGTCCCGATGGTCGGCGTGGTGATCCGTCCCCTGCCGGGCGCCAACTATGTCGCCATCGTCGACGAGTTCTACAACCGCCTGCCCGCCCTGGAGGCGGCTGCTCCGGACGACATTCAGTTAGGGATTGGCTTCGACTCCACTGAATCCATCCGTCGCAGTATCGCGGAGGTGCGCCAGACCATCTTCATCGCGCTCGCGCTCGTCATCCTGGTCATCTTCCTGTTCCTGCGCGACTGGAGGTCCACGATTGTGCCGGTAATCGTCATCCCCATTGCCCTGATCGGGGCTTTCGGGGTGATGTACCTCTTCGGATTCTCGATCAACGTGCTGACACTGCTGGCGCTCGTGCTGGCGATCGGTCTCGTGGTGGACGACGCGATCGTGGTTCTCGAGAACATTTACGCGAAGATGGAGGAGGGTCGAGAACCCATCGATGCCGGCATTACGGGCACTCGAGAGATCTTCTTCGCGGTGATCGCAACGTCTCTGTCGCTGGTGGCAGTGATGTTGCCGCTCGTGTTCATGCAGGGACTGGTGGGGCAGCTTTTCCGAGAGTTCGGTCTGGCGCTGATGGGCGCCGTGATCATCTCGAGCTTCGTGGCGCTCACACTCACCCCGATGCTGTCCACCAAGCTGATGGCGGGCAAGAAGGGCCATTCGAAGTTCTATCACCGGACCGAGCCGTTCTTCCAGAATCTCACGGGTGCCTACCGGCGCACTCTGGAGAAGGTGATGACGCGGAAGTGGATCGCGCCCGCGATCATGGTCGTCTGCCTCGGTCTGGCGGCACTCTTCTTCTCGATCCTACCCTCTGAGCTCGCGCCCCGCGAGGACCGAAGCGAGGTGCGCCTGTTTGCCACGGGTCCGGAAGGTGCGACATACGAGTACATGGATGCCTACATGGACCGCATGCTGGCCACCATCGATTCGGAGGTGTCCCTTGACGAGCGCA
>JBJHBB010000142.1:5719-6230 GCA_050485265.1 Rhodothermales bacterium
GCATCATCTCGATCACATCGCCAGGGTTCGGCGGGGCATCGGCGGCGAACTCAGGCTTCGCCAGGGTGATGCTCGTCCCGCCCGGCGACCGGACGCGCTCCCAGCAGCAGATCGCGGATCGGCTCACGCGGCAAGTGAACGAACTTACCGGTGCCCGAACGAACGTGACTCAGGCACCGACGATCTCGGTCGGGCGGCGTGGCGGCCTGCCTATCCAGTACGTCTTGCAGACCAATACGATCGACGAGCTTCGGGAAGTGATCCCGGAGTTTCTCGAGCGCGCCCAGCAGGACCAGACGTTTGCGTTTGCCGATGTGAATCTCAAGTTCACCAAGCCCGAATTGCGCGTCGAGATCGATCGCGACCGCGCCCAGCGTGTGGGTGTGTCCGCTCGAGATGTGGCTCAGACGCTGCAGCTTGCCCTCTCGGAGGCGCGCCTGGGCTTCTTCGTGCGCTCGGGTCAGCAGTATCAGGTGATTTCGCAGGTGATGCGCGAGCGCCGGGCTGAGAC
>JBJHBB010000143.1:0-6220 GCA_050485265.1 Rhodothermales bacterium
ATCGCCTCATTGGAGGCAAGGACCCGGGCTGACAATACGGTCGACCTGGCGTCAGTGCAGGCTGGCCTTTCGAGTGAGGGGCGGGTAATCGTCACGTACTTCTTGCAGGAAGAGAGGCCCTCTTATGCCTTTGTGTTGCGCTCTGATACTCTGGCCGCTGTGCAGCTACCACTGCGATTGAGCGAGCTCTGGGCGGTGGTCGAGCAATCGCGCATTGGGATGGAGACGGGCGATGCATTCGAACTGGATCCGGTGGCACTACATGCGCTGTATTCCGCGGTTTTCGCCCCGGTGGCACATCTGTTGGCGCCCGGTGTCCCCATTACCATTATTCCGGAAGGGCCGTTGCTTGAGGTGCCGTTCGCCATGCTTATCGATGAGCCAGGTGATCGTTATCAGTATCACGACTGGTCTTACCTGGTTTATCGGCACGCCTTCTCCTACGACCTTGCCGCCTCACTTGGCTCATCGTCACGCGATACCAGCCCGAAACTCCCAATCGTGGCGTATGGCCGGAGCAGTTTTGATGCATCCGATGTTATCCGCGGCCTCGTTGAGACCGTTCCTCCGTTGTTGCCCGGTGTTCGCGATGAGATTGCGGCGCTAAGGAGGATTTTGCCGCGAGGGCGGTATAAGATCGACGAAGACGCGACCCGGGCAGCATTCCTTACGGACTTGCCTTTTGGACGCATCGTGCACGTGGCCTCACACGTGTACCTCTCCCCTACCCGTCCCATGTATAGTGCGATTCTGCTGAGTCCAGACGCCGGAGGGGAGGATGGTGCTCTCTATCTGCATGAGATAGTTGGTCGATCGCTTTCCGCCGAACTCGTGGTAGTTAGCGCGTGCGAATCTGGCGCCGGCGAGTTGCGTCAGGGGGAAGGTCTGGTGGGTTTGCACTATGCGTTTAGGAGTGCTGGTGCCGGCGCTACAGTGGCCACACTGTGGCCGGTCGATGATCGCGCGATGACCCAACTGATGGGTCGGTTCTATCGAGAACTGGCGCGCGGTCTACCCAAGGACGTAGCCCTGCAGCGTGCTCAGATCGGATTCCTGCAAGGGAAGGAGCGTCTTGCTGCGAACCCTTTTCTCTGGGCCGGCGTCATGCTATCTGGCGACCCTTCCCCCATCTCTGATGCGCCGAGGCGCTACTCTCCGCTTTCCTGGATGCTTGTCGGAGTCACGCTGCTCGTGGCGGCGTTCTTGATCGCACGGCGGGCCAACCGCATTCATCCCTGATGACTGAGCCCAATCTGTTTCACGAGCTGGCAGGCCTTACCACGGAGTCGCGCAATCCTCGATCTATGCAGATTGATGTGGCGCCCATTGACGAGGTCCTCAGGGTCATCCATGAGGAGGACGCGCGAGTTATTCCAGCGGTCGGGCGCGAGTTGTCGTTCATAGCGCAGGCCGTGGGCATTGTGGTCAGGGCGTTTAAGGCGGGCGGGCGCCTCTTCTATTTTGGAGCCGGTACGAGTGGGCGGCTCGGCGTACTGGACGCTGCAGAGTGTCCACCCACGTTCGGTACCCCTCACGAGATGGTGCAGGGTGTCATTGCTGGCGGTCCTCCCGCGATGTTTAGGGCGCAAGAGGGTGCTGAGGATCATGAGGGCGCGGGTGCGGCAGCGATCCAGGATGCCGGTGTCTCCAGTCGGGATGTCGTGTGCGGAATCGCGGCGAGCCGACGCACTCCATTTGTGGTAGGTGCGGTTCGTGAAGCTCATAGGATTGGTTCGCCTACGATATTTATCACGTGCAACCCCAGGAGCCAATTTGATATGCATGACATAGTGAATGTGGCGATCTGTGCTGACGTTGGTCCGGAGGTGATCATGGGATCCACGCGAATGAAGAGCGGCACTGCTCAGAAGCTCGTTCTCAACATGATTACGACAACGGCCATGGTCCAGCTTGGCAAGACGTATGAGAATATGATGGTCGACCTTCAAATGACGAATGAGAAGCTCAAGGAACGATCCAAGAAGATTGTCATGACCGTTACAGGTGTTGGGTACGCTGAAGCCGCCGAGGCACTCAACGCAGCGGGTGGCCACGTGAAAACGGCTATCGTCATGATACTGGGCGATTGTTCCGCCCCTGTAGCGCGGAAGCGGCTTCGTGCTGCTGATGGTTTTGTCCGAAGGGCCCTGCAGGCCGATTGAGGGGCTGGCCAAATACCCGCGATCGTGTCACGTGAAACACCCGTGGCGCCGTGTCTCACGTGAAACCATCCCTGACCAGTGGTCTTCCAATCTCCCATAGCACTAAGCTCGAAGTCGGGTGATAATTAGGATATTAGCATCCCTCACCTCTACGCAGCCTTCCCGGAAGCTGATATCGCTTCTTGAAACTGGGCAAAGTGTGAAGCTCGATGGGGCGTCGGGGTCGGTGGGTGCATTTATCGTGGCAGCGGCTCGGCAACAGTTCGACCGGCTTGTAGTCGCTGTCACACCTCAAGAACAAGAGGCAGCCTACCTGCACTCCGACTTGGAGCAGATCTGCGGCGACCGGACAGAGGTGCTGCACTTTCCCGCGAGTGGGACCCGCCCCTATGATCCACACCAGGTGGCAGAGACTTCGCTAGCAGTCCAGCGAGCCGATGTGCTGCAGCGCCTTAGCGAGGATTTCCGGGGCTTATTGGTCACCAGCATTGAGGCGGTAGCGGAAATGGTGCCACCCCGTGACCGTATCTCAAGCTCTACAACAACCATTCGCCCGGGGGACGAGCTTTCGCCAGACGAGGTACTTCGGCTTCTGGTTACGCAGGATTTTGAGGTCGTGGAGTTCGTAGGAGCGCCCGGCGAAATTGCGATCCGCGGAGGGATCGTTGACGTGTACCCCTTCGCGGGGGCATTCCCACTCCGAATCGAGTTCTTCGGAGACGAAGTGGACTCGATTCGCGAGTTCGATCCGCAGACCCAGCGGTCGATCTCCAGGCGTACCAGCGCGCGACTCGTTCCAAATGTCGGCACATCTTCCACAGGGGCGAATGGCCTCGTGACGCTCTTATCTCATATGCCGGCCGACTCACTCTTGGCCTTGTTCGATGAAGAGCGGTATGCACAGCTAGCCGATGACATTGTAACGCGTGCAGAGGGCGCTCGTCAGGCGCAAGACGACGTCGACCTTCCACATACCACCGACCTATACAGCAGTGGCGAGACCATTAGAGGGCTCCTGCGCGACCATCAGGCAATCTTGTTCGGGAGGACTAGCAGACCTGGCGTAGAAACTATCGATCTCGGGGCGAGGCCCCAACCTCCGTTCAACAGCGACATTCAGTTGTTGCGGCAACACTTGTCAGAGCGTAAGGCGGCAGGATTTACATCGTACATCCTCTGCGACAGCCCGAGTCAACGTAGCCGTTTGCGCGAGCTGCTGGGTGATGAGGATGCCGAGCCCGAAGCTCTATTGGCGGTAGAATCGCTGCACGAAGGCTTTGTCATGCCAGCCGCCCGGCTGGCGGTGTTCACCGACCACCAGATATTCAACCGATATCACCGTCCAACGGCACGTAAGCGAAAGCGTGTTACAGGAGGACTGTCTTTCAGGGATATTCAGGGTCTTTCTCCTGGCGACTTTGTAGTACACATAGACCACGGCGTGGGCCGCTTCGCAGGTCTACATAAGATCAGAGTACAAGAAGCTATTCAGGAGGCCGTTAAGCTGGAATTCTTTGGAGGTGACGAGCTCTTCGTTAACGTAACAGCTCTTCACAAGCTCCACAAGTACAGCGGTAAGGAGGGTCACCAGCCAAAGCTCACCAAGCTGGGGTCGGGCCAGTGGGAGCGGACGAAATCCCGCACCAAAAAACGGGTGAAAGACATCGCCCGAGACCTGATCAAGATCTACGCCCGCCGCAAGGCCTCTCCTGGCTTCTCTTTCGGGCCGGACTCAACCTGGCAGCACGAGATGGAGGCCAGTTTCAAGTACGAGGACACTGTCGATCAGGCGTCGGCGGCCGCGGCGGTGAAGGCTGACATGGAGGAGCCAACACCGATGGATCGGCTCGTGTGTGGCGATGTCGGGTTCGGCAAGACCGAGATAGCAATCCGGGCTGCATTTAAAGCCGTGCAGGATGGGCGTCAGGTGGCGATGCTCGTGCCCACCACTCTGCTAGCGATGCAGCACTACGAGACGTTTCTGGATCGGCTGGCGAAGTACCCGGTTCGCATCGCTCAGTTGTCCCGCCTCGTACCGCCTGCGGAGCAAAAGGCTGTAGCAGCGGCCGCAGCGAGCGGCGAGGTCGATATCCTCATCGGAACTCAGCGTGTTGCGAGCAAGAGCTTCAGGTTTAAAGACCTGGGGTTACTAATAATAGATGAGGAGCAGCGCTTTGGCGTGACCGTGAAGGAGCGTTTGCGCAAGATGCGCGCAGAGGTCGATACCCTGACGCTTACCGCCACGCCGATTCCGAGAACCTTGCAGTTCTCGCTGCTGGGAGTACGTGACCTTTCGATCATTAACACTCCTCCGCCGAACCGCCAACCGGTGCAGACGGAAATCCACACGTTCGACAAGGATCTCATTAGAGACGCCATATTGTATGAGGTGAGCAGGGGTGGGCAGGTGTTCTTCGTGCATAATCGTGTCCAGACTATTGAGGAGATGTCCGCCCTCTTGCGATCACTGGTTCCTGACGTACGGATCCAGGTTGCTCACGGCCAGATGGCGGCCGCAGACCTCGAGCGCGTGATGCACCGCTTCATCGCGCGCGACTTTGACGTTCTAGTGTCGACAAACATCGTTGAGAGTGGCATCGATGTGGGCAATGCCAACACTATCATTATCGACCATGCCGAACGATTTGGCCTTTCGGACCTGCACCAACTTCGAGGTCGGGTGGGCCGCAGCGATGTAAAGGCATTCTGTTACCTGCTGGTGCCTTCCATCCACACGCTCACCCGCGAGGCGCGGATGCGTTTGCAGGCGGTAGAGGAGTTTTCCGACCTGGGCAGCGGGTTCGCGATTGCGATGCGCGACCTCGATATTCGCGGTGCAGGTGCGCTACTCGGTGCCGAGCAGAGCGGCTTCATCCAGGATCTCGGATACGAGACCTACCACAAGATCCTCGAGGAAGCGGTCCAGGAGTTACGAGAGGAGGAGTTCAGCGAACTGTTCGAGGAGGCTCCGCGCTCCAGCGTCGAATCCGTAGTAGACGTTGAAGTCGACGCGCTAATTCCTGGCAGGTATGTGTCCAACAATACTGAGCGCATTAACCTGTATCGACGGTTAGGCGAGCTGCAGACTCCTGGCGACCTCGAGGCATTCCGTGCAGAAATGTTCGATCGATTCGGCCCAGTTCCGGCCGAGGTCGACGCTCTGCTGGCGGTCGCCGCAATCAAGCCCCTTGCCGAGGCGCTCAGGATTCCACGCGTCACCTTCAAGAATCAGCGCCTCTTCCTCTCCCTGCCGGATCCCGACTCCGATCAGCAGTTCTATGAAGCCGACTTCCAACCCCTGCTTCAGCGCCTCGAAGGCCTCAATCACCGGTATGTGCTCAAGGAGTCGAAGAACACGCGCAAGCTGCGAGTGATCATCCAGGACGTGCGAGGCCTGGACGCCGCCCTGACCCTGCTGGCGCAATTGCAACCCCAGTCAGGCACCACGAGTCACGACTGAACGACCGGGCTCGAGGAGGCGTGGTGTGCTACGAGGGATTCAGCCTCCGCTCGCAGGCGGTCCCTCAGGGCGCCCGGCTCGAGCACGTCAACCGTTGTACCGTAGCGCACGAGCCACCCGGCGAGGTACTCGAGATTCTCAAAGTAGAAGCCGACGGTGACGCCGTCTTCATCCTCCCGTTGCTCCTCGATCTCGGCCGGGATTGAACGCCGCGCCCAGTGGAAGGCGTGCCCTCGGAAGCGCAGCCTGATCCGGTGCGCACCCGGCGTCGATCCCTTCTCGTTCAGATATCGCTGCAGGTCGAACCCCGCTGGCGGGCGGAACGAGTCCATTAGCACGCGCATGCGCCGGATCTGATCGAGCCGGAAGTTTCGGATGCTATCTCGCAAGTGATCGTGTGCGATCAGGTTCCAGGAGTGCGAATAGTAGACCAGTCCGAGCGGGTCCACCTTTCGCCGCGTGAGCTCTTCCCGGCTGGCGACGTAGTACTCCATCCAGACCGTCCGCTGACGGGCGACCGCCTCCGATCGCTCGTACCCCCGCCCTTCGCCGTCGTGCTCGGCGCCCGGTTCGGCGTCCCGGAGGTACGGCCCTATCA
>JBJHBB010000144.1:0-975 GCA_050485265.1 Rhodothermales bacterium
GAACAGGTTGTTGTGGGCGTTAAAAAAGAAGGACAGCCGTTTGCCGAAGACGTCGACATCGAGCCCGGCCTCGATCGCCGCCTCCACATAGGCGATACCGTTGGCCAGCGTGAATGCCAGCTCCTGTGCGGCCGTGCTGCCGGCCTCGCGAATGTGGTAGCCCGAAATCGAGATGGTATTCCATCTCGGCAATTCAGACGCGCACCAGGCGAATGTGTCGGTGATGAAGCGCATGGACGGTCGCGGCGGGAAGATGTAAGTGCCTCGTGCCGCGTACTCCTTGAGGATATCGTTCTGGATCGTCCCCCCGAGCTTGCTGAGGTCGGCGCCCTGTTCCCTGGCCACCGCCACGTAGAGGCATAGGAGGATCGGAGCCGTCGCATTGATGGTCATCGAAGTGGTGATCGGCTCGAGCTCAATGCCTTCGAACAACCGCCGCATGTCCTCCAGCGAATCGATCGCCACGCCCACCTTGCCCACCTCTCCCTCGGCCATCGGGTCATCCGAATCGTATCCGATCTGTGTCGGCAGGTCGAAGGCGACCGAAAGTCCGCGAGCGCCGCTGGCGATCAGATATCGGTAGCGCTCATTGCTCTCCTCGGCGCTGGCGAATCCCGCGTACTGGCGCATCGTCCAGAGCCTATCTCGGTACATCCCCGGGTAAACGCCGCGCGTGAACGGGTACTCACCGGGAGTCCCGAGCCGACCGGGTAGGTCTGGCGAGACATCTTCCTGCGTGTAGAGGCTTCGGACTTCGATGCCGGAACTGGTTTGTCGGCTGTCGCTCATCGTCGTTCGGTGAGGGCGCCACGGCCGGCGCAACTGTGCGGAGGGGCGTTAATGGTAGCGATGGGTCAGGGTAACGCGCATCACTGTCACCAATTCTAGCTGGTTTTCCACGCTCGTCCGTTGTCCGAGCAGAGCGGCGCGTCGTTATCGTCTCCCTCTACCCGTGCACGCACCTCTAAGTCTGTG
>JBJHBB010000144.1:985-6191 GCA_050485265.1 Rhodothermales bacterium
TCTGTGGATCGCGATACTCGCCCGTCGAACTTTCTCCGCGACATCATCGCGGGCCACGTGGCCGACAGTACCTACGATGGGAGGGTGACGCTTCGCTTTCCGCCCGAGCCCAACGGGTATCCGCATCTGGGCCATGCGAAGAGCATTTGCCTCAATTTCGGCCTTGCTAACGAGTTCAACGGCACGTGCAATCTCCGCTACGACGACACCAATCCGGAGACGGAAAATCCGGAGTACGTCGCAGCGCTCGAGGACGCCGTGCGTTGGCTGGGCTTCTCGCCCGCCAATATCCTCTTCACTTCAGACTATTTCGAGCAGCTATATGATTGGGCGGTACGGCTGATCGACAAAGGCATGGCGTACGTCGACGAACAGTCTGAAGACGACATTCGCGCGAATCGTGGCACCGTCACCGAGCCCGGCACAGATTCCCCGTATCGGAATCGGCCCGCGCACGAGTCGCGTCGACTATTGGAGGAGATGAGGCGCGGCAAGCACGAAGATGGCGCGCTCGTGCTTCGCGCGAAGATCGACATGGCACACCCGAACATGAAACTTCGGGACCCCATCATGTACCGGATCCGCCGCGATGCGCACCACTATCGCCGCGGCACAGACTGGAAGATCTACCCGCTCTACGATTGGGCTCATGGGCAGAGCGACGCCATCGAGAACATCACTCACTCATTCTGCACCCTCGAGTTCGACGTCAACCGACCGCTCTATGACTGGTACCTCGACGCGATAGGAATCACTGAGCCACGAAATCGACAGTACGAGTTCGCTCGTCTGAACATCGATTACACGGTGATGAGTAAGCGGAAGCTGCTCCGTTTGGTCGAGGAGGGACATGTAAATGGCTGGGACGACCCCCGCATGCCCACGATCGCCGGACAACGTCGGCGGGGAGTTCGCCCCCAGGCGATTCGCGCCTTCAGCGACGCGGTGGGTGTGTCCAAGGTCGATGGCCGCGTGGAGTTGTCGCTCTACGAACACGCTATTCGCGACGATCTGAACCACACGGCTCCCCGCGTGCTGGCGGTTGCGCGGCCGCTGGAGATGGTGATCGAGAATCTTTCGGCGGATGAGGAGGCGTGGATCGACGCGCCCTACTGGCCGCACGACGTAAAGCCTCCGAAGGGCGCTCCCAAGAGCCGCCGCCTCCCCTTGGGGCGAAAGGTGTGGATCGAGCAGGACGACTTTGCCGAAAAACCGCCCAGCGGATGGCGGCGTTTAGCACCCGGTACCGAGGTAAGGCTCCGCCACGGTTATGTGGTGCAGTGCACCGGCGTCGAGAAGAACGACCAGGGTGAGGTCGTCAGGTTGCACGCCAAAGCCGATTTGGCCACACTCGGCGCAGAACCCAAAGGCCGAAAGGTTCGTGGGGTGATTCACTGGCTCAGCGCGGATCATGGCGTTCCTGCCGAATTCCGCATCTACGACCGGCTGTTCAAGGACCCCGCGCCCGATGATGCCGAGGACTTCCTCGAAAGCCTGAATCCGGATTCGTTGCAGATCACCAATGGATTCGTCGAGCCGAGCGTCCTTGATGACGAGCCCGAGATCCGCTATCAGTTTGAGCGTCTCGGATATTTCTGGCGGGATCCAGTGGACGCTGATTCTGGCCATCTGATCTTCAATCGGATCGTCTCTCTGCGTGACTCGTGGTCCAAACGCGACGCAGCGGTCAGCCAGGAGCAGTCGAAGAAAGCGGCTCGGACAGCGCCGGGATCATCCGATCGTGACCCGACGGCTCAACTCACCGAACACCAGCTCGTCCTGAACGAGGACCTTCTCGAATTGGGAGTGGGTGGTGAAGAGGCACCTGTGATTGCCGCGGATGATGATCTGCACGGACTTTTCGGGCGCATGGTCTCCCAGGGGGCGAAGGCGCCTGATGCAGCCGTTATTCTCGTGCACGACGTCCGCCCAACCCTCGGCGATCGCCCCGCTGTCCCTAGCATCGTCGACGCTCGCGAGTTGGTTCGTTTGGTGAACCTCCAGACGTCGGGCGCCATCACCCGTGCGGCCGCCCGACAGGTCGTAGAGACCCTGGTTGCCGATGGTGGAACGACGGATCAAATCGTCGAGCGCCTTGGCCTCGCGGCGGTCCGCGATGCCGACGCCTTGTTGCCGGTCATCGACCAGGTCATCACCGAGCATCCCGACGAGGTGGGTCGTTTTCGCGCTGGCGAGGCGCGCCTCATGGGATTCTTGATGGGACAAGCCATGCGCATCGCACCGCGTGGTACGGACGCTAGCGCACTTCGAGATCTACTGCAGAATCGACTGTCCCAGCACTAGTGTGTTCACTGGCCAAACTCTTGCCGCGCGCTGCGCGTCTGATCGAGATGCCGCGCGGCGGCAAGATTAGCCGGCGCCCGCTCTGACACACTTGTCAGCGCCTCCTCGGCGTACCGGAGGTACGTCCGCGCTTCGGTGCGCCGACCGGCCTCGCCGTAGGCTCTACCCAAGTTGAGGTGACCGAGAGCACGCGTGTGCTGAGCGAAAACGCTTTCCGGGTCATTGCTGGCGATGGTGTCGTAGATGTACTGCGCGGCCTCCATGTGCTCGATGGCATCCTCATGCGATCCCTGAGCCAGGTACACGCGGCCGAGGTTCGCGAGAGAGACGCCTACATCCCTATGCGCATCGACATCAGAGTCGGGACGCGCGGCGATGTGTCGTCGCACGTCCAGCGCGCGCCTGCTCACCTCGATGGCACGCTCGAAGTCGCCCTGGTCTCGGTATATAGAACCGCGCCGCTCGAAGGTGATACCGAACATGCGTTGCGTAAACAGACTCGATTCTTCCGAGACGATTGGTGACAGAATGGATTCTGCGCGCTGATACCCGTCGAGGGCTTCCTGTTGCTGCCCGGCATTCGGGAAGTAGGGATGACCCGAATAATCTGCAAGATTGATATGGCTCGCCGCAAGCAGCGTGACCACGAAGGCATCGCCTGGTACGAGCGCAATGGCCTGTTCCTGTGCGCGGACGGCCTCCCGCAAGTAGCCGAGCGCATCTTCAGGCGCCTCGACATGCGCGACGACCACGCCCAACTTTTCCAGTAACCGCCCGCGCAGGCTATGCACGCGCGCTGCATCCTTATCCGATAAGCCTGACGGGTTCGGGAGCAGATCGAGACCTCGACGGTAACTCGCGATCGCATCGTCGTGACGACCGAGATTGTTGTCTGTGGGGTTGCCCTGGACATTGGCGATCCTGAAGTACGCTCCTGCCAGATCGAGTCTCAGCTCGAGGTCGTCACCCGCATCAGTCGCCAACCGGTCGAGGTAATCGACCGAGTGCGCCACGATGATTTCCCTGGCTGCCGTCGAACCAGGCAGGCCCGCAATCGCATCGTGGACGCTGTAGAGCAGGGACTGAGCAGCCTCCTGTGCAATCGCGAACCGCTCCTCCGCCACTTCGCGCGCCTGGTTCGCCTCCCATGCCTGCCAGGACGCTGCTCCGAGACCAAACAGAAGGGCCAGTGCCACGACTCCCGCGGCTGCAACACTTACACGGTGGCGCTGAACAAACTTCTTCGTTCGATATGCCGCAGTGTCGGGCCGTGCGCTCACTGGCAATCCTACCAGGTATCTCCGCAGGTCCTCGGATAGCTCCGCAGCAGTGGCGTATCGACGCTCAGGCTCCTTTCGAAGGGCCTTGAGGACGATCGTATCGAGGTCTCCGCGGAGGCGCCGGGCGAGGCGTGAAGTGGAAGCAGACGTCTCACGGTCCGCCGTTCGTACCACTGTGCTCGGTCTGGGCGGCCGCGAATTGCACACTGCAGCCTCAATGGCCCTGGGAGACTGCCCCTCGATACTGTAGGGCCGCTCACCTGTGAGCAATTCGAAAAGGATAATCCCCAGGGCATAGACGTCCGTGGCGGTCGAGATGCCGCCGCCCAATACTTGCTCGGGAGCTGCGTACTCGGGGGTGAGCCGAAGGGCACCGGTGAGGGTGAGGCGCGCGTCCTCGACCTGATCAAAGTTGAGCAGCTTAGCGATCCCAAAGTCAAGGAGCTTGACCGTCCCGTCCTCTCTCACAAGGATGTTGCCCGGCTTCAGGTCCCGATGGACGACCAACTTCTGATGCGCATACGACACCGCGTCGCAAACGGTGCGAAGCAACTGAAGCCGCTCCTCCAAGGACGACGAATTAGCACGACAGTATTCAGTGATGGGAACACCTTCGACATACTCCATCACCAGGTACGGGTGACCGTCATCCGTGATACCCCCGTCCAGTATCCCGGCGACGTTCTCGTGGTCAAGACGCCCGAGGATGTGACGCTCGGCCGCGAAACGCTCGCGGTCGGCCTGAAGCATCAGACCAGCGCGCATCATTTTTACCGCGACCCGCCGGTCGAACACGCCGTCGGAGCGCTCCGCGAGCCACACCCGCCCCATTCCCCCTCGACCGATTTCACGTAGCAGGCGGTAGGGTCCGATCTGCTCTACGGGTGCCGGCTCTGGAAACGCCTCGGAGATCAGATCGGTCGCACCCGATTCGAAGCGACCGTCCCGGCGAGCAGTATCGTGGGCGGCCAGCAACCTGCGCAGTTCATTTCGAAGCTGAGCATCGGAGCCGGTCCGCTGCTCGATGAATGAGTCTCTATCTGGTTCTGGATGCTCGAGTGCTTCGCCGAGCAGGTCAGACAGCGTTGCCCATTGATCGGGAGTGTAGTCAGGCATCGGGAAGTATGGCGACACGAGTATCTACGCCGGTGGCGTGCCGATCACCTCATCGAAGTCAACCGAGCTCCTGCTGCAACCACGCCTGAGCGGCAGCCCAGTCGCGCGTGACAGTGGCGGGCGAGCAGGCCAGGAGTTCGGCGGTCTCGGGGATGGTGAATCCGGCGAAGAAGCGCATCGTTACGACCTCGGCCTGCCGAGGGCTCAGGCGGGCAAGCTTTTCCAACGCAGCATCCAGAGCGAGGACCTCTTCCGCATTACCCCCTGCGGCTGGTGACACATCGTCGATGTCTACCATGACCGCTCCTGCGCCGCGCTTCTCGGCGAGGCGACCGCGAGCATAATCGACCAGGATCTGCCTCATCGCCATCGCGGCGACGCGGAAGAAGTGCTGCCGATCGTGGAACGAGCCGTCGGCGCGGACGAGCTTCAAGTAGGCCTCGTGGACGAGCGCCGTGGTGTTCAACGTGGACGGCCCACGTCGACGCATCCGCTGCCTGTGAGCC
>JBJHBB010000145.1:0-6160 GCA_050485265.1 Rhodothermales bacterium
ACCGTTTACAGCGTATCAGCCCTGTACTTGTAGAACTTACAAATTAAAAATTATTATTTATGGATCTTAAATCATTTTTATTAATTCAATTATGGCCAATATCAAATCCAAATACAGCAAACTTCAAGCATCCTACCTTTTCAGCGATATCGCCCGCAAGGTAAACGCCTTCCAGGAAGCCAATCCCGACCAAAAACTCATTCGTATGGGCATTGGTGATGTCACCGAGCCGCTTCCCGCCAGCTCTCGCGATGCTATGAAAAAAGCAATAGATGAGATGGGCACACGCGAAGGTTTTCGCGGCTATGGCCCTGAGCAAGGCTATCCTTTTCTGCGCGAAGCCATTGCTAAAAATGATTATCAGGCACTCGGCTGTGAAATCGCCCCGGACGAAATTTTTGTTTCCGATGGCTCCAAGTGCGACTGCGGCAACATTCTCGATATCCTCGGCAGCGACTGTGAGACGGTTGCCGTCGAGCTTCAGTCGGATCTGGTGCGTCATCGATGACGAGTACAACGAGACACGTCGCACGGATGCGAGGAGCGCTTCGCGGCTGACAACGAGCCGTTTGTCATTTTCGACCGGGATGACAGCCTCGTAGTTGGGGTACTGCTCGTCGATCAGGCGGCCCATCACGCGGGCATTGCCGAAGTCAAACGCGACATAGCCGGATCCTACCCTTAGACGGCAGCCGGATTCCTCGCCGCCCGCCACCCTCGACGCGAGAGAAAGGGCTTTTTCCGGAACGATGAAGTCGATCGGGTGATCATTCGCGAGATCATCAACGACCAGCTTTACAAGTCGGTGACCGTCGGTGGCTACGACGCGGGCGTGCTCCTTCCGAATCTGGAAATAGACGCCCATCATGGCTGGGCGCAGCGCGTCCTTCGAGACCGCAAAGCTCGCCTTGGCGATTGCGCGTTTGAGTAGTGACGACTCGGTATCGATTTCCTGGACATCTGCCAGGGCTGGTAGCGCCGGATAGTCGGCCCCGTCGAAGCCCACCATCTTGTACCGTCCCTGGTCCGTGGTGAGCTCGACCTGGTGCTCCCTGTCCGACGAGAAAGTCACAGGCAGGTCTGGCAGCGCACGCAAAGTGTCCAGCATCCGCTTTGCCGGCACGGCAATTCGCTCTGGGGAGCCTTCCGCGGCACCGTCGAAGTCGACACCCAGTCGCTGAACGATCGAGATTTCGAGATCCGTCGCGGCCAGTCTCAACGAGTCCCCGTCACGTTCGAACAGCACACACTCGAGGATGGGGAGGGTGCTCTTGCTGGGGACGGCGCCCCCGACTGCCGTGAGCGCGCGTAGCAGATCAGCGCTGGAAACGGTGAACTTCATTGGTGGAGGGTGATGGGCCGATTGAGATGAGCGCCCGGTTAACGAACGTGGAGCTCCAGCTTATGCCGGATCTCCTGGATGATATCGTGGAAACGGGGGTCGGTCTCGATCTGGTTCTCGACGCTCTGGACTCCGTGGATCACCGTCGAGTGATCCCGGCCGCCGAACTTCAAACCGATCGTCTTGAGCGAGTGCTTGGTGAGTTGCTTCGAGAAGTACATCGCCACCTGGCGGGCCTGAACGACCTCGCGCTTTCGCGTGCGAGCACGAACGAGGTCCTCTTCGATGCCGAAGTACTCGCAGACGATCTGCTGAATCTGCTCAACGCCGAGCGACACGCGAGACTCCTTGATCAGGTCTCGCAGGACTTCGCGGGCCAGCTCGAGGTCGATGTCACGGCCGTGCAGCGTGGCATGTGCCAGTAATCGAATCAACGATCCTTCGAGCTCGCGGATGTTGCTCTTGACGTTGTGAGCAACGAACTCGACCACTTCACCATCGACGCGAATACCATCGTCCTCGGCTTTGCGCTGAAGGATTGCAATTCGCGTTTCCACCTCGGGCGGCTGGACGTCGGCGGCCAGCCCCCACTGGAAGCGGGAGAGGAGTCGCTCCTCGATCCCCACGATATCCCGAGGGGGCCGGTCGGCTGAGAGAATGATCTGCTTGCCGGCCTGGTGCAGGGCGTTGAAGATGTGGAAGAACTCCTCCTGCGTCTTCTCCTTCCCACTGAAAAACTGCACATCATCCACCACCAGCAAATCGACCTGGCGATAGAAGAGCGAGAAATCGCTCGCGCGGTTGTTCTGGATGGCCTGAACGAACTGCGTCGTGAAGCGCTCGCTGGAGACGTAAAGGACCGACTGACTCTTGTGATGCTCCCGTACGTAGTTGCCGATCGCCTGGATGAGGTGCGTCTTGCCCAGGCCAACCCCTCCATAGATCAGGAACGGGTTAAACGAGGTCGCGCCAGGCTGCTGCGCGATCGCCCATGATGCGCTGCGAGCCAGGCGGTTGCAATCGCCCTCGATGAAGCGCTCGAACGTGTAGCTGGGATTGAGCTGGCTGTCGACCTTCTGCTTCTGCACCCCAGGGATGACGAAGGGATTCGCCAACGGCGCGGATCGCTGGGGCTGCGCAGAAGGGTGGTGCTGCGGGCGAGGCTGGGCTCCCGGATGCGAGTTGTTACTTGAGTGTCGCACGCCTTCGGACGCGGGAGCCGGACGGGCCGGAAGGTGCATCGAAGCCGACTGCGCGCCATCGTCACTGTCGTCGCGCTCGATGACGATGTCATAGAAGAGCCGCCCGTCCGGGCCCAGGACTTTCGTGACGGTCTTCCGAAGCAGCGCGAAGTAGTGCTCCTCGAGCCACTCGTAGTAGAACCGGCTGGGCAACTGAATCGTCAGCTTGCGCAAGCCGTCCTCCTCGTCGAGCGACACCGCCCGCAGCGGCTCAAACCAGGTCTTGTAGCTCCGCCGGGGGACGTTGTCGTTGATGATGGAGAGACACGCCTCCCATACTTCTGCGTGCGAGGCTTCTGTGTCCACGATGCGGTGGGATTCGCGCGCGTCCATCATGTGGTGAAGTGCGTATCGAGTGTCAACGGAGGCGCGCGGTTATCGAAGATTAATGTACTCGACGACGGGCTGGCGGGGCCCCTGAAAGAGGGCCATCGAGCGGGCCGCCAAAATAGGGGATGCCCCGAGAACCGGGCAAGATGCTTCGAGCGCATTCCGGGGTAACCGACAACGTTATCCACATCGGCCAATGAGGCTCGGCCGCACGCAGAATGACTTCTGCAGGCCTTCAGTCCACGCCGGGGGACTTTCCACATTCAATCAACACGGATAGCAACTATCCTATATCACGCAAAAACAGCTGTCTAAGCGTCACGCCCAACAATCTCTGTGGACAAGGCGCCACCTTGGGGGCGTTTGGTGAGCAGGTCGGGAATTCGGGCCACGGTGGCGCCTTTCGTTGTCAACACCTTGTTCACCAAATTCGGAGGCGAGTCGTCGCAAATTGCGCCAGGGCGCTGATCTACGGGCGGCGACACAGGTTTGACACCTGCGCACGCCTCGCGCGATGGCCAATAGCATCGGTGGTCGCAGGCATCCGACGAAGGTTCACATGCGGTTCGCTGGTGACCGCCTGCTGTGGATCGTACCTTCGTTGTTCTGTGCTCGACACATGCCTTGCCGCGATGGTTACGATCGACACGACACCGCTCTCGCCAGGGCAGCACGACCTAGACGTCTTCCCGACCGCCGAGGAGGCCGGGCTAGACGAAGAGGTCTTCTCCGAGATCCGAGTTAGCGCTCGGCTCGACTTGAGACCGGCCAGTGCGCTCGTGCGCCTGTCCGTCTCGGCGTCCGCGACCCTGACATGCGACCGGACACTCGTCGAGTTCCGACAGCCGATCTCGGGCGGGCACGTCCTTTTGTTCCTTGCAGATGAGAGCGCCGGGGCGTCATCGGCCAGCGCCGAGGACGTGCGTCCGTTGCCCGAGCCAGGCATGCCGCTCGACGTTACGGACGCGGTCCACGACACCCTGCTGCTTGCGCTCCCCGTCCGTCGTGTGGCACCCGGTGCCGACGACGAGCCGATCGAAACCGTCTTCGGCGACGCCGGAGATTCCGAGCTAGACCCACGTTGGGAAGCGCTCCGCAAGTTGCGCGACGCATCCTGACCCGATTCCGAACACCCGGGTAACCCCCGACCATCAACACCAGCCATGGCCAATCCCAAGCGCCGTCACTCCAAAGCGCGTACCGCCAAGAGGCGTGCACAGTACAAGGTGACCCAGAACATTCAGCTGCAGGAGTGCCCGAACTGCGGCAGCGCGAAGATGTACCACCGCGCCTGCCCGGCCTGCGGCCACTACCGCGGCCGCGCCGTCGTGGAGCGCGAGTACGTCTAGCTGACCGATTTTCGCTGGGACGCCCCGGATCCTTTAGTGGGTTCGGGGCGTCGCCGTATGTGAGCGCGTGAGGCCGGCATCCTCGACTTCCGGCAGGCGTATCTTCGCAATTCGCCGCCTTGGTGGAGGATGGCGGCACCCATCTGTCTGACGGCGCCTTCGGGTGCCAGCACCAACCCCGGCTTTGATCATGGTACGTGTGGCGGTGGACGCCATGGGCGGAGACAGCGCCCCGGACGTTGTTATCGAGGGTGCGCTGCAGGCAGTCCGCGCCGCCGGTGACGCCGTGCACGTGTCGCTCGTCGGTCCCCAGTCGCAGCTCGAGCAGTTGCTTACCCCGATCGCCGATTCGAGCGAGCTACCGATAGGTATCGTCGATGCGCCAGAGGTGATCGGGATGGATGAAGCGCCCGCAGCCGCTGCCAAGGGCAAGCCGCGCTCGTCGATGCATGTCGGAGTGGGCGCCATGCGCCAGGGTGCGGTCGATGCGTTTGCATCGGCCGGCAACACGGGTGCGATGATGGCGGTCGCGTTGATGGGCCTGGGGAGGTTGCCAGGCGTGGCGCGACCCGCTCTGCCAGGCGTCTTCCCAACTACGACCGGCAAGTGCATCTTGCTAGATGTGGGTGCCAACATGGACTGTCGCCCGGAGCATCTGGCTCAGTTCGGCCAGATGGGCGCCATCTACTCCGAGCGCATCCTCGGCGTGGAGCGGCCGCGAGTCGGCCTCCTAAACGTGGGAGAGGAGCCGGGGAAGGGCAACGAAGCTGCGAAGGCGGCCCACCAGATCCTGTCAGAGTTGACGGACGTCCACTTCATCGGAAACATCGAGGGCCGGGATCTGATGCAGGGCGTTGCCGACGTGGTTGTCTGCGACGGTTTCGTGGGCAACATCGTGCTCAAGTTTGGCGAGAGTATCAAGACCGTGGTGCCGGCGCTCATCCGTCAGCAGATGGCCACGATGGACGGCGGCGGCTCTTCTGGCGCAGCGGCCGGGCTGCAACAGGTCCTCGATGGCGTCATGCGTCGCTTCAGTTACGAAGAGTTCGGCGGCACGCCACTGCTGGGCATCGACGGTGCCGTGGTGATTGGCCACGGAGGCTCGAGTGCTCGGGCGATTGCTCGTATGATTGAGACTGCTGCCGACCTCGTCCGCGCCGATGTGCGCGGTCTCCTTTCCGAGGCGCTCGCCACCGACTGAGTCGCCGATCCGCACCCTCACCACTATGCCCCGCGCCGCAATCACAGCGCTCGGCCACTATCTCCCCGAAACCCGGCTTACCAATGCCGATTTCGAGCAGATGGTCGACACGACCGACGAGTGGATCCGCTCGCGAACCGGCATCAGCGAGCGCCGCATTCTGAAGGACACGTCCAAGGCGAGCGCCTTCATGGCGACCGGCGCCGCTCGCGAGATCATCGAGACCCGCGGCATCGACCCGGAGTCGATCGACTTGATCATCGTCGCCACCGTGACGCCGGACATGCTCTTCCCGCCAACGGCGTGTCTGGTGCAGGCCGCCATCGGTGCCACGAACGCATGGGCCTTCGATCTGGAGGCTGCCTGTTCGGGCTTCCTTTTCGCGCTGAATGTGGGCTGCCAGTTCATCGAGGCCGGGCGCTACAAGCGCGTGCTCGTCATCGGCTCCGACACGATGAGCCGCATCACCGACTACCAGGACCGCACTACATGCGTGCTCTTTGGGGATGCTGCCGGCGCGGTGCTGCTCGAGCCCTCGCCAGACGACAATGGCATCGTGGACCACATCGCCCGCGTTGACGGATCTGGTGTCGAGTTCCTCCACATGAAGTCTGGTGGATCTCTTCGGCCGCCATCGCATGAAACCGTCGACAACCGCGAGCACTTCGTGTTTCAGGAGGGCCGGCAGGTCTTCAAG
>JBJHBB010000146.1:0-6155 GCA_050485265.1 Rhodothermales bacterium
CTTCGGAGATGTGCTCGTAGTAGTTGACCGCGGCGTTGAGCATCTTGCTCGGATACGGGTTGCGGATCGGCGCGAGAGTACGCACGTCGCCGACGGCATGCACGTAGTCCGGCGGGTTCGCCTCCAGCATGCCGCTGCCGATCAGGTGATTGACGATTTCGTAGATGCGGTGGCGCAAGCCGTACTCGTACTGCTCGATGAGCCCCAGCATGTGTTGTGGCACCGGTATCGGGACGTAGCCATGGTTGCGCTGCAGATCGTGGTTCGCACGCTCGAGCTCCACGACGAGCTCATCGCGCAGCACGATGCCCACGCGGTCCTGCCCGTCGGCGCCGATCTCGAAGGTGCCCAGCTTGAAAGGCTCGAGGCTGTCGGCCGGCAGGGCGCCGCCGGCGGCGATCGCGGTGGAAGCTGCGAGCCAAGCGGCGAGGGCGACCTGAGAAAGGGAACGTCGGATGGTTCGCATCTCTATCTCTCCTGGGATCGGCTGTGGAGCGAATGGATACAGAGGGTTTGCGCCGCAGCGTCGCTTGGATGCCGACAGCGTGCCAGCGACGAATACCCCTCCCGCAGTATAGGTCAGAACCTCCTGCGCGATGACTTCAGCGAAGCTCACGGTTTTCCGTGCATGCCCATGGAGAGGCTTGTGGTACATTCCGTCGGAGGGGGTAGCCGCGGGGCGTCTGATGGCATCATTGGGATCGTCGCCCGGAGAAGACCGCTGAGGGCGGGTGAGCGAAGGTTCGCGCCTGGGAGAAGCGGCGCCGGACCGTTTTCTACGTGGCGACGAGGGGGCGGATATCCCTGAAGACTCCAGCTTCCTTTGACTGAGCAATGCCATGCAGCATGAAGCCAGACCTTCGACGCGGGAAGCTCGCGATGCGCCTTTGGAAACCGCGGCTGAGGATCTGTTCGGTCGTGCCGGCTTCACCGCGACGATCGCGCGTACCATCATGGAGCTCGATGCTTCCGACGGGGCTCCCGTCATTGCCGTCCAGGGCTCTTGGGGGAGCGGAAAGACCAGCATTCTGAACCTGGTCGAATCGCAAATCGAGGCAGAGGCACGCGGCAAGTACAGGGTTCTCAGATTCAACCCTTGGTACATCCGCGACACCGAAAGCATGATCACGTGCTTCTTCGCCGAAGTCGAGAAAGTGCTGGGAGGGGTGGGCGAGAAGAAAAGGCGCGTTCCCATTCTTCCCAGTCGGAAGAATCTCGCGACGTTTCTCAGGATGGTCGGCGGCGTCATGCACGTACCGGAGGGTACGCTGCGCACCGTGTCCGCCTGGGTGCATGATCCTTCTCTCGAGTACGCCTGCGAGGAGATTCGCAAGCTGCTCGAGAAAATGCCGGAGAACGAAAGCAAGGCGCTCATCGTGGTGGTCGACGACATCGACCGCCTCGAGACCAGCGAGCTTCTCCTCATGCTCAAGGTGGTGCGTCTGACGGCGCAGTTGCCACGCATCGTGTACTTGCTGGCGTACGACGAGAAGATCGCCATCGACCAGCTGTCGTCGGCCTATGCGGGTGCCGGTCTTGCCAGGCTTTATCTCGAGAAGATCGTTCAGCGTCCTTTCATCGTGCCGGTCATACCGGTCGAGCGCTTTCTGGATTACGTCGTGCGCCGCACCGAGAACGCGATCCGGCAACAGGGCTTCTACTGGATCGCCGCGGACAAGGAGCTGCTCGCCGCCCTGGTCGCCGAAGGGTTTCGGTACCGCCTGAAGACTCCCCGCCAGGCGATACGCTTCACCACAACTTTGCACACCGTGCTCAAACTGCTGCAGCGAGAGGCCGATCCTCTGCAGCAGGTGGCGCTCGAGGGGCTGCGGATTTTCTATCCGGACGTGTTCTGCGTGATCTGCGAGCTCAGATCCGACGAGTTCGTCAGTGAAGGCGCTGATCGAATTTTGGAGCGGGCCCGATGTTCCACCGGAGAGGGCTTGTCGCCTGAGGAGCGCGAAGGGGCCAAGGTGCTCCTGGAGTTCCTGCTGCACGGTACGAGTCCGTCGATCAAGAGAAACATCGACCGCCCGCAACCCATGGCCTCAGCCGAATACTTCGACCGGTACTTCAGCTACGAGGTGGATTCACGCTTCTTGAAGCAGGCGGAGAAGAGGGCGCTTTTCGATCCGGCGCGAGGCGGGGAGAGTCATGCCCGCTACCTTGACGGGTTTCGAGCCGAGCGGTTCTTTCAGACGTTTCCCGAGCTTCTGCGGCACGCAGGCGGATGCCGCGAGGTTGCGGCAACGGGGTCGGACCAGATGCACGTATTCCGCCGCGAGACGTTGGACCGCGAGATTGCAGTGAATCTCCTTCGGGTTCTTGCATCGTCCTTTGGGGCTGCCTGCGATCACTGGTCCAACAGCGACAAGCACATCCACGCCAAAGCCGCACTGGTTCTCAAGCGGCTGCTGCGCTTCTCGCAACCGGCAAAGTCGTGGGAGGTCCTCGATGCCGAAGAGACACAGGCAGCCGCCGCAGACCTGCTGCAGCGGATAGATCATCTCCACCTTGCACAGAAGCTCTACTCCGAGCTTGGTACCGATTCCCTCGAGGAAGTGCGGCGTTTCTTCGGAGATCCGTCGGAGAACTGGGAGTTCTGGACCTCGCCGGCATTCTCCCGCGAAGGCTGGCAAGCGCTCGGCGGCCTCTTCTCGAGGACGATCGAGTCGCGCGCCGACGCGGACGCTTCATACCTTTTCCGACGCTGGGCTCCCGGCTTCCTGTCCGGCCTCGACATATGGCGCAGGGTCGATAGCGGCCGAGTCAGGACGTGGGTGGAGGCACGGGTAGAGAAGGATCCGGACTTGGGTGTGCAGCTCCTGGAGCATTACGGCATGGCTTTCGGCATGAGCCGGGACGTGGATGACGTGCTCTGCCACGATGCGTTCCGGCGGCTGAAGGCGGCACTGAAATCGGGAAGCTGCGATGCCCCGTTGGCGCAAGAGCATGCGGAGTTGTTGCACCTGTACGAGAACGCGCCGCGCGTGTAAGGGAGAGCCTGCGGCTTGCGGGTCCCCCGGTTGCGCCCGGCGTTGACGGCATGCGGCGGCGGAGGCTCGGCTGGAGCGTGGACCGACGTCCATGGACTCGCGCTTGGCGAAGTGTTCGCCGAGGAGGCGCAGGGCCGGCCGCGTTCGCCACACGGGACCATGCGCGCTGAGGAGGGGGAGATGCACCAGACACGCCTTTGGATTGCAGCCGTTCTATTGCTGTGCGCGACGACGATTCGTGCGGCGGAGGGCGCGCGGGAGTTGCTCGACGATCTCGGCCCGTGGTTGGAACGCGTGCTCGAGGAGCGGCAGATTCCGGGGCTGGCGATCGCAGTCGTGCAAGACGGGCACGTGCTGAAGGTCGAAGGTTACGGGTTCGCCGATCTGGAGCACCAGGTGCCGGTGACGGAGAACACGCTCTTCCAGACGGCATCCGTCGGCAAGATGTTCACGGCCGCAGGCATCCTGGCGTTGGCCGAAGCCGGACGGCTGGACCTGAGTGATCCCATAACGGAGTACGTCGAAGAGCTGCCCGCGCACTGGCGCCTAATCACCATCGAGGACTTGCTGCGCCACACCTCGGGCATTCCGGATTACGGCGCGCCCCCGTGGGACTTGCGGCAGGATTACACGGAAGGCGAGCTCATGCGGAGGTTCGCCGAGTTCCAGTTGCACTTTCCCCCGGGGGAGGAGTGGAGTTACAGCAACGCCGGATACGCGATCCTGGGCGTCATCCTGAGCCGGGTAAGCGGTGTCCCCTGGAGCGACTACCTCGCAGATCGTCTGTTCGAGCCGGCGGGCATGAGCACGGCTCGGTCCATCAGCGAGGCGGACGTGATCCCGAACCGCGCTTCAGGCTATCGCCTGGACGGCGGTGTGTTGAAGAACGAGGAGTGGGTGTCGCCCAGCCTGAATTCCACGGCGGACGGCGCATTGTACGTATCGGCCAGGGATCTGGCGCAGTGGGCGGTGTCCCTGTCGAACGTAGCGGTCCTCAGCGACGAGGCGCGGGCGATGATGTGGAGCCCGACAAGGCTGCGGGACGGCTCGTTGGTCGAGTATGGGCTAGGATGGGGGCTGCAGGACGTTCTGGGCCGACCGGCTGCGGGACATGGCGGGGCGTGGCAAGGATTCAACTCTCACGTGAATCATTTCCACGAGGAGCGCCTGACGATCGCCGTGCTGGCGAACCGATCGCGTATCGGGATTGCCGCGCTGGCGGAGGAAATCGCGATCCGTCTCCGCCCGGCGTGGGCCGAGGGCCGGGATGTCTTGCCGGAGAGGATCGTTCTGCCCCGGGAGGAACTCGAGGCCTACGCCGGATCGTACTGGATGCCCGATGGGGTCGTTCTGGATGTGCTCGTCGGCGAGCACGAGCTGCTGTTGGCCAATCCGGGGCCCGAAGACCTGGTGCTCGTCCCGTACGGTAACGATTCCTTCTACCTCGAGTCTTCGCCGTCCTTGCGGCACGTCTTCTGGCGGGACGCGAGCGGTGCAGTGGAAGGGTTTCGCGACCCCAGCGGCATGATCCGGGCAAGGAAGGTCCGTTAGTTTGCTTCCGTCACCGAGGATCGCGCTCCTGAGGGAGCGCGCCCTTGAGCGCGCCCGGGACCCGCTTCGGGAGCAGGGAACCGGGCGCCGTGTCATCGCCCGGTCGTCTCGAACGATCCGAAGGTCTCGATCCTTCGTAAGAGGCGGTTCACGGAGTTCGTGGCCCTTCGCAGGTCGCGCATCGTATCGTCGTCGACCTCTTGCCAGAGCGCGGGTGCATAGACGGTGTCCATGACCTCCTCGTAACGATCGCGCAGTTCCTCGAAACGGATGCACTCGGGGCTCAGCATTCCCATCGCGCCGTGCTCGAGGCGGACGGCGAGATAGCAGTGGTTGGCGTAGGTTCCGTACTCCACGATGAACTCGAGGTCGTCCTGGAAACGCTGCTTCTCGCAGCCCGTGAGGGCGATGGCGAGGAGCAGAGAGGCCGCCGGGAGCAGCGGTCTCAAGAGTCCGACCTGCGGCGGCGCAAGGGGTCTTTGCAGGAGACGGTCTGCGCGCCCGACGTTCTCCTCCGCGAGGCTGCGGGCAGGCCGGGCTGCGTGCGGCTCGAGCGGGATGATTCGGCGACCGCCGCGTCGCGCGCCCGGCACGGGTCGGGGATCGTAGCGCCGTGGTCGGACGTTGCCGGGTTCACGTCGTGCCTGGCTCGCGCCGATCGAGCTTGTCCGGCAACGGCTCGCCCTCCGGGACGAACTCGAGCGACACCGAATTGATGCAGTAGCGCAGCCCGGTCGGCGGCGGTCCGTCCGCAAAGACGTGTCCGTGATGACCGCCGCACCGGGCGCAGACGACCTCGGTTCGGCTCATGCCGAAGCTCATGTCCTCGACGAGCTTCAGGTGCGTCTCGTCGAACGGGGCGGTGAAGCTCGGCCATCCCGTGCCGGACTCGAACTTCTCACCGGCCCGGAACAGCGGCAGACCGCACTGTCGGCAACAGTAGAGGCCCGGCGCCTTGTTCTCGAGCAAGTCGCCGCAGAACGGCGCTTCGGTCCCATGCTCGAGCAACACCTCGCGTTGTTCCGGCGTCAGCGCCGCGCGCAGCGCCTGTCGGCGCTCGGGCGCGGGCGGGGACAGGTCGAACCCGGAGGGAGAGCGCGCGTCGCTCGAGGTGGGGGGTGGCATCTTCATCTCCTTCTCCGTCCCGTCCGCGGCCCGACATCGCCCGGTGGGCGGCCGTGCGCCCGGCGCGAGAGCTGCTGCCGGCACGTCGGCCTCATCAGATTATCGCGGCTCTCCGGCCAAGTGCCAGCCCCACTTCCCCCGGCGTTGCGTCGTCCCGATGAGGACACGAGACGGCGCCCATGTTGTAAGCGTCGTTTACATGTGGTAAGTGTCGTTTACATACGGCAGGCGTGCCGCTCGTGGGGTGACGAGCGAGCCGTCTGGCCGGACAAGGTGCGCCGAAAGGACGGTTCCGCGATCGGCGAGCCACGACCAACGATAGGGGGAGAAATCATCATGCTCGAACCGAAAGCGCGCTCCGGTCGCTGTGCCCTGCAATCCGATGCGTCGACCGTGCACGCGGCCTCGGCCGCGGTGCAGGCGTTCCCAGGCCTCGCCGGGCTCCGAGGTGGCCGAATAACCACAATCACCACATCCGCGCTC
>JBJHBB010000147.1:0-6132 GCA_050485265.1 Rhodothermales bacterium
CCGTCCGGGCGGGTGATCCAGACCAGCTGCGGCATGGCGTCGGCAAGGCGCCTGAACTGTGCCTCCCCATGACGGGTGTCATCGACGAGCCCCCAGCGGGGTGGAAAGTTTGCGCCAGAATCTCCCCCAACCTCCTGTTCCGGAGCCGCGCTCAGTCTTGATAGGATGGAAGCGAGCGCTGCTTGAAGTCCCGAGCGCGCTACATCCACGTCGACTTCCACCGACATCGCGAGCGCGATCACTGCTTCCTCGGAAAGCAAGTTTTCGAGCGCAAGCGAAGGCCTGCCCTGGTGCGCACCACTCACCTCTTCCACCCTTGCCTGCCCAAACGCTACCGAGAGCGCGTCACTAACGCGCTTTACGCTCATACGTGAGCCCGCATCGCCGAGTGTCGCCCTGAAGGCTTCGGCGCCGGCAGCGATAAGCTGATCGATTGTCATCCTGGCGACGGCCGCGTGTGGTTGGGACGCCCCGCATCACCAGTGCTACGGGATCTAAGCATACGAAATCCAGCCCATCGCTCGACCCAACGCGGGTCTCAGGCCCTACACGGACTTTAAGTCCCACAAAATGGAAACATACACATCTCAAACATGTCGTCTCGCCGCTGACCTGTGCCTACCTTCGCCACCGACTGGCCGGCTCACGGCCATGGCGATCACCCCCTGTCACGCCTCAACCGCTTTCCTTGGTGCGACACCTCGGGTCCTGGCCAGACCGTGAGCTCGTCAGTTTTGTTCGCCGTAGAGTCCCTGGTAGACGGCGTGGTTACGGGTGAGGATCTTGACGTAGTCGCGCGTCTCGCGGAATGGAATGCGCTCGGTGAACAGCTCGTCGTGCTCGAACTCCGGATACCGGCTCCACCACTCTACGCGATGCCAGCCGGCATTGTAGGCGGCAAAGACGGGGGGGAGGGCGCCATCGTAGTTGTCCCAGTGGCGGGCCACGTACTTAGTGCCGAGGTGCACGTTGATTTCCGGGTGATAGAGGATGTCCGCGTCGTAGAGGTCCAGTCCGGCATCTGCCGCCAGGCTGCGACCGGTGGCCGGCATGATCTGCATCAATCCGCGAGCGCCGGCCGGAGACGTGATTCGTGCCTCGAACATGGACTCCTGCCGAATGAGGGCGGCTGTGACGAACGGATCGAGATCGCGGTCGCGCGCTTCCTCGGTGATGAGGGTGCGGTACGGGAATGGGTGCAGAATCCGATACAGCCTGGCGTTCGGGCTCGACCCTCGCTGAATGTCCAGACCTATGCGAATAGCTCGTTGGCTGTAACCACGCTCAGCGAGGGCCTCTGCCAGTGCATATTGGAGGGCTCTGTTTCCCGAGGCCAGCGGAACGATCCGGTCTGCCTCAGCCGATGCGAGGTCGTCGAAGCCGGCCTCGCGAAGCAGATCGATGCCCCGCATCCACCTCGCGACGCGCTGATCGGCCTCGGCGTTTGATCCGGGCGAGGCGCTCATCGGCAGCGGCCAGAAGTCCTCCCCGAGGCGCTCGCTGGCCTTAAGCGCATAGTAGGAGTCTCGGGCTCGCCGACGAACCTCTCGGTATAGGTTGTTGGCTTCGGCGGTCCGCCCGCGTGCTTCCAACGCGCGGGCCTCCCAGTAGGTCGCCTGCACGGCGTTGCCTCCGCTGGGATAGCGACGCCGATAGTCACCCCACACCCGCGCCGCTTCGGCGTAGGCACCTTTCAAGTACGCCATGCCTGCGACGCGCATCATGGCCAGCCCCATCAAAGAGGTGCCGGCATGGCGGCTAATCACCCGATTGAACAGTTCGCGCGCCGCGTCATCATTGCCTTCGGCGTGGCGCGTGTCCGCCGCCAGGTAGAGCGCGAGGATGGCCTGGTTGCCAGAGGTCTGCTGGGAAATCGCCAGATAGCGGCGCGTAGCGTCGTCGAAGCGATCCAGGTGAGCCTCATTGCGTGCCAGGAGCATCTGCGCATCGGTCTGGCCGGAGATCGGCCGAAGGGCTTCCTCGACCTGGTCGTATCGCTCTGCGTAGAAGAGCGCGTTGGCATACTCGAGCCTTACACGCGACCGGTTACCTGCCGAACTCTGGCCCGACTCCAGCCAGGCTCGATACCCCTCAAGCGACTCCTCATGTAGCCCCTGCGCCCGAAGCACCCGCGCGACGGCAAGGTGCTCATCCGGGTTCATCGCGAAACCACGAAGCAGCTCCGCGGCCTCCCGGGCTGCCGGACCCGAATCCGAGACGCCGATCGCTGCTCGGAGTGCGGCGCGGCCCTGAGCTTCATCTCCCATCTCGATCGCCAGCCGAGCTGCGGTGACGGTGAACTCGGCGCGTGTGGCATCCGTCCGAGCCCAGCTTATAGCGTCGTTGGCCAGCTGTCTCGCCCGTGCCAGGTCGCCGGCTGACCGGGCCGCTTCTACCCTGGCGCGGCGCGCCCATAGTCCGGCGATGCCACTGTCGTACCGCCCGCTGATGATTTGAACACCACTCTGGTCGCCTGCGGCGGCGAGTGCCTGCGCTCGCATCGCGTCCAGCCATGCGGTGCCGCCTCCGAGGACCTCAGCCGCGAAACCCAGCTCGGTCTCTGCTTCCGTCGAACTTCCTGCGCGGAGCAGTGCCAGTCCGAGTCTGAGGCGTGCGGCCTCGCGCTGGCGTTCCAGGTCGCCGCCCGGGGCCGATGCGGTCAGGAAGGCACGATACGCGTTGATCGCCGCAGCGTCGGATCCCGCATCGTCCAGAGCACGAGCCTGCAAATACAGTCCCAGGCCTCCTTCAAGGTCGGCCAGACCGCCTGCTCCGTCAAGAAGCGGGAGCACTGCGGCCCAGTTTCCCCACCCTGCTTCAGCGCGGGCGGCCAGGAGTTTCCGATCGGCCGATGGCTCATCAACCCGGTCCATGTACTCCTGCATGTAGATCGCTGCACGCCAGGGCCTGTCGGTCGCCAGGTACGCTAAGGCCATCGTGGGCAGTTCAGCCACGTCGGGATCTTTGGCCTGCTCTTCGAGCGGGGGTGGATCGTCCCCTGCTGAATCACCATTTCCAGCGAAAAGCAACAGGGGAATGAGGAGCAGAAGAGCACCGATCACGACTAGACCTATGAGGAGGCGGTACGACATACAACGACGGCGATGAAGTCTTGCTCAGAAACTGGCGACCCCATTTAGACACACTTGGCCGAAAAAGGTGCGCCCCCGCAGCGTGAAAAACGCAGCCGCCCTCTACAAGTGCTGCTTCGTGCTATTGAACCTCACGCCGGGCCATTTCTCAACGGCGCGCTCCATCCAGAACTTGCTTGCTGCCAGAAAGACCAGGTCGCCGTCCACGTCTCGCGCAAGGCGCGTGGCTTCCGCATCTGCAAAGCGCCGCAGCAGTTCCTGGTCGTTCGCGTCAATCCAGAACGCGAGTTCATAGGGCTGCGAGTCGAGTCGAATCTCGACGTTGTACTCGGTCGCCATCCGGTCTATCACCACATCGAACTGTAGCGGACCGACGGCGCCCAGCAGATAGTCCGTATTAATCAACGGCCGGAAGAGCTGGATGGCGCCTTCCTCCGACAAGTGCTGGAGCCCTTTGTTGAGCTGCTTCTGTCGCAACGCGTTCTCGATGCGGACACGACGGAAGTGCTCGGGCGCAAAGCTCGGGATGCCGACGAAACGAAGGGCCTCTCCTTCCGTGAGCGTGTCACCAATCCGCAGCGTTCCGTGGTTCGGGACACCGATGATGTCACCGGGAAAGGCCTCCTCCACACCCGCTCGTTCACGGGCCTGAAAGAGCATTGCGTTTCCTATTCGAAGTTCGCGCCCGATACGCTGATGCTGGACCTTGAGGCCCCGAGTGAACTTGCCTGAGCAAACTCGGACGAAGGCCATCCGGTCGCGGTGCGCAGGATCCATGTTCGCCTGGATCTTGAACACCAGTCCGGAAAAGGACGCTTCCTCCGGTTCGACGGCCCGCGTCGTGGTCTCGCGTGGCCGCGGCCCGGGCGCCAGTTCGACAAATGAGTCGAGGAGGTGCGGCACGCCGAAGCCGGTGAGCGCGATGCCGAACAGCACAGGTGTCTGCTTCCCCGCCAGATACTCCGCCTCGCTGAACGCAGCCCCGGCCTCGGAAACGAGCTCGACATCGAATCGGAGTTGCTCCGCGGCGTCTTCCCCGATGAGCTCGTCAAGTCGCCGGTCGTCGATGCCGCTGAGCAGGATAGGTTCGAGTTGGTCCCCCTTTCGATATGGGAGAAAGGCATGCTCGCGGATCAGGTACACACCCTTCAGCCGATCGCCCATTCCCACAGGCCACGTAAGGGGCGCCGCCACGATGTTCAAACTCTCCTCAATGTCCTCCATCAGCTCGAGCGGGTCCCTCCCCTCGCGATCGAGTTTGTTGATGAAGGTCAGGATTGGCGTGTCCCTCAGCCGACAGACTTCCATCAGCTGGCGAGTGCGGCTCTCGACGCCCTTCACCGAGTCGATCACCATGAGTGCCGAGTCCACAGCCGTGAGCACCCGGTATGTGTCCTCGGAAAAGTCCTCGTGTCCCGGCGTGTCAAGCAGATTCACCACGCAGTCGTTGTGCTCGAACTGCATGACCGAGGACGTGACTGAGATTCCACGTTCCTGCTCGACGGCCATCCAGTCAGAAGTGGCGTAGCGACTGGTCTTGCGCGCGCGTACGTCGCCGGCAAGGTGGATGGCGCCACCGGACAGCAGCAATTGCTCGGTGAGGGTGGTCTTACCTGCGTCCGGGTGACTGATGATGCCGAAGGTGCGTCGGCGCGAGGCCTCGCGGTGCTGTGCGGTCGGCTTCTTCAGTTAAGGTTCGTGCAGTGCGGATGACATCCTGCAGAGATACCACCATGGCGCACCGCCATCCGTTCAATGACGTCGAATACCTGTCATGCGGCCGGCCTATGCTGCCGAGGCCGACCGGGCCCTCGCGAGAGCCTCGGCCATGTCGCTCACCCGTGTGAGCTTAACGCGGGGTCTGCCACTCGACGCGCCCATACCGCTTTCGAGTTCGTCTAGCAGTCGCCAGTCGTCATAGGTGAAGATCGGCCCGGGGCACACCTCCAACATGAGTTGGGCTGACTCCGGTTCGGGTCGAAGTGGTTCAGGCATCTGGCCTTCGCGGGCATCGGCGAGCATGGCCGCGGCAGTCTCCTGGGCGTCGGGCTTGTTAGTGCCGATCACGCCGCTCGGGCCTCGCTTGATCCACCCCGCCACATACAGGCCCGGCACTGCTGAACCGTCCGGCTCCGTGAGGACGCGGCCCTGATCATGCGGCACCGTCCCCCAGTCGTCCCGGAACGGGACACCGGCAAGAGGTACACCGCGGTATCCCACGGATCGAAAGACCAGCCCCGCCTCTATCTCCTCGAACTCGTCGATCAGACGAGGGCGAAGGCGCCCTCCGGCGTCACGGACCAACTCGTTGCGCACGATGCGAACAGAGTCCACCCGCCCGTCGCCCAGGATTTCGACCGGAGATACGAGAAACCGCATCAAGATCCGCTTACGCTTACCCGATCCTTCTCGCTGCGCGTACTCCTGAATGCGTTCGACGATCTTCAGCGTCGAGCGGTCCGGTTGCCGCTGCAAGTCCTCCTCGGACAGCGGATCAAGCGCGGCTTCCTCGGGGAAGACCGCGATGTCGGCGTCTTGCATTTCGCCGAGCTCCTTCAACTCGGGCAAAGTAAACGCGGCCTGGGCAGGCCCTCGTCGACCGAGCACGACGACCTCGCGAATGCGGCTCTGGCGAAGTTCGTCGAGGGCGTAGTCCGCAATGTCGGTCGTGGCGAGTTCTTCAGGCGTTCGGCAGAGGATTCGCGCCACGTCAATGGCGACGTTTCCGACGCCGACAACGATCGCCCGCTCGCACGACAGGTCGAAGGAGTGATCGACGAAGTCAGGGTGACCGTTGTACCACGCCACGAACTCGGTGGCCGAGTGACTGCCTTGCAACCCCTCCCCCGGAATGCCAAGCGAGCGATCCGTCTGAGCGCCGGTGGTGAACAGGATCTGGTGATAGCAGCGCTGGAAGTCCTCGAGCCCGACCTGCTCGCCGAAACACACGTTTCCGAAGAAGCGAAAGCGCTCGTGGGTGGCCACACGCTCGAAGACCCGAGTGACCGACTTGATCTTCTGGTGATCGGGGGCCACGCCA
>JBJHBB010000148.1:0-6119 GCA_050485265.1 Rhodothermales bacterium
CCTCCACTCGCTCGGTTAATTCGTGTTCGCGTATCGCCTTGGAAGCTGGTGGCGCTTCGATCTCAAATCCGTCTATATCATCGGAACTTTTAAACCGAAATCCAGGCTCGCCCCTTCTGTCACTCGCGACCACTGTCCAATCACCTTCGCCTTCGGAAATATAGTTTATTGGATCCTCTAAGTCTTTTGGGTTTATCTTTAGTTCGCCGTGTTTATTGGTTAAGTCAAGATTTATTTTTGTGGGATTAAAAATATCTTTCCATGTTTCAAGAGTATCTTTAGTCAGACGAGCGGTATTTGATACGTTCGGAGAAATGAACGTTAACCTTACCTTGTAAATATGCGGATAGGCTTCGATAATATCCCAAAATCTCTTGGAGTGCGATACGCCTGATACTATTATCTCATGCGCATATTGTGATTCAGCATCTTTGGTTAGCGCTAATTCTATAACGCTACGTATATGCTGTAGAGTCCCAAAAGCAGAGCTCACCTCTACGGCGATATACTGTTCTAGCATGTCAATTATGATCCATATAGGATTCCAGTCATCCGCAATTCGTTCTGCTAAATCGAATTCGGTAAGCTCTCGAACGCTTAGCTCCTTATGTTTAGCTAGTCTACCTACCAAATATCGAGAGATTCCCAGATCTTCATCAACAATACTGCGAAATCCAGTCAAAGCAAACTTTTTATTGCGGTATTCGAAGACCTTGGGACCGCCACCCGGCTCAATAGTGGACAAAACAACTAGTCCCTTCGGTTCGGGTAAGGGCTCAGCAAGCAGTTGGCGCTGATGAAATGGAATAATGGCATAGCGCAAGATTTTAAACTGCGTAGTTTCGGTCGCCATTATGATATGGGTATATGTGCGACAGGACTTGAGTTAGCATTCGCTTTTCGCCCGACCACATGGGATCGACATTGCTATTGCGTTAATCTACATCAGACTTCTCACCGGCCGACGAGAAAAGCGGACAATTTGTACTGGAGGGCAGATAATGCATTTGCTTATGCGGCCCGCCTCACCGGAAACCCGTCGTGCGTGGCCCCGTCCAGCCTCCTCCCGGCGCGGCTCTTTCCTACGCGTCTGCCGGCCTCGTCGAACGCTCCCCACTGCTTGAAGAAGAATGGCACGCCTGCGCGGTCGCATTGCTCGCGGATGTCGGACACCCATTCTGGCCGCATGGGCCGGGCGCGGTGGCCGCTCTCGCCGCCGACGATGACCCAGTGGATGCCGGCGAGGTCGAGATCTGGTAGTGGTCCGAGGAGCGGCTCACACGAAAGGAAGCGGACGGAGGCAGGCGCGGCGCGGAGGTCGTCGATGCGATCGGTCGGTCGCTCGCCGGCGCGGTTGATCACCTTGTCGTGCTCGACCGACACGCCCATCCATACATTCGCAGGCCAGTCGAGCTCGGGCGCCAGCTCGCGCAGGCGCGTGCCACGCTTGCTGAGGAGCTGAAACGTGTGCTCGGAGGCCTCGGCCATCACGTCGAACACGCGGCGGATGAAGTCGAGCGGGACCTGCTCGTGGAACAGGTCGGACATCGAGTTGACGAACACCTTCCGCGGCTTCCTCCAGCGCAGCGGTAGCTCCAGCGTATCGTAGTGGAGGCGGACACGACCATTGAAGTGGCCCTTCCCCTCATTCACCAGCCCCGCGTACTTCTCCACGCCCATGTGCTCCAGGCGGCGCGACATGGTCACCGCATAGCAGTTGTCGCAACCGGGGCTCACCCGAGTGCAGCCGGTGACCGGATTCCAGGTGGCCTCGGTCCACTCTATGGAGGAGTTGTCTGCCATTCGCGTCGGTTGAGAAAGACGACCAGCAAGCTACGGGCGACCAGTGACACCGTAGCTTCAGCCTGCGAAGCGGTCCGAGAGTAGGTGCTCGGCTACCTTGAGTGCCCTTCGGCCAGCATTCTCGCTAGGATTGGCACACGCGAAGCAGAGCATGTAGAGCGGATTCCCGCGGGAGTTGTGGAGCAGACGGGGATTGGGTGCCACATGCGGGAAGAGCGCGCGAAGCCGATCCAGGAAGAAGGCGGCGATGTCATCGACAGCGACCGACTTGTAGCGGCCGGTGTCCTCTGGTACCCGCGCCTGATCGAAACCACGTCGCTGGTAGGGTGCGACCTCGGGCGCTCGGTAGGCACGCCTCTCCGCAGGCGTCCGCAGCGATGGCGCCATTCCTAACCGCCGCACGGACGGCTGGGACAGCCGTCCCTACCATGTGTTCCAGTTCGGGCGCACCGATGGCGTCAGCGACGAGGCAGGGTAGGGACGCCTCGCCGAGGCGTCCACAGGGATAGCGCCTAGCCCGATCGCCGCACGGACGGCTGGGACAGCCGTCCCTACCTGAGGTCGTCAGACATCATTACCCACGGCCAGTCCTCAGGCCGATCGACCAGGCCCTCTCGCACCGGATTCTTCCGGATGTAGTCGAGCTTCTCCTCCGCGGACTCATGGCTTCTGATACGGTGATCGAAGAAGTCGCGCTGCCAGCGAATCCCAAGCTGCCGGGCGGTATAGCGCTTCCAGGCGCTGACGCTCGCCCGCATACCCGGCACCTCGGCGAAGGCGGCCAGCATGTGGACGTGATCTGGCATCAAGAGAAAGATGAGCGGGTACCACTTCTCCTGGGCCCGATACACGGCAACCGTATCCAAGAGGGCCGACCCGGGCGCGGGCCGGCAAAGCTGATTTTCGCCCTTCGGCTGCGCACAAATCGTGATGAAGTACAAATCGTCGCCGCGCGCCCACGGCGGCACGGCGTGCGGAAGGGTCTTTCGGTTGGGCGATCGTTCACGCATGCCGGAAATCTAGGTAGGGACGCCTCGCCGAGGCGTCCGCTGGGTTGGCGCCGTCCTGAACGTCGCGCGGACGGCTGGGACAGCCGTCCCCACCATGCGTTTCAGATCGGGCGCAATGATGGCGTCAGGCACGACCCGCGGTAGGGACGCCTCTCCGCAGGCGTCCGCAGGGGGTGGCACCGGACCTTATCGTCGCACGGACGGCTGGGCGATCGGTCCCAACCTGTCGTCCTGGTTGCCTCGCCGACGGTGCTCCTCCGTAGCTTCGGCCTCATGTGGTACGACCTCTTCTCGCTCTTCTACGACCGCGCGCTGGAGGACCTGTACGCGCCCCATCGGCCGGCGGCTGTGGACGCGCTCCGGTTGCAGGATGGGATGCGTGTGCTCGACGTGCCCTGCGGCACGGGTCAGAGCCTTGAGCTCCTCGTTCGCGCGGTCGGTCCGTCCGGGGCCGTTCTGGGCGTCGACGCCTCGGCCGGGATGCTGCGCCGGGCGCGGAAGCGGATCGAGGCCAACCGCTGGGCCAACGTCCACCTGCGCCGGCGGGCAGCGTCCGACGTCGATGCGGCGCTGCTCACCGAGACCCTCGGTGACGGCGCCGTCGACGGCGTGCTATGCGCCCTCGGCCTCACCGCGCTGCCAGACTGGGAGGAGACCTTCGACCGGCTCTTCCGCCTGCTCCGTCCCGGCGGCCGTTTCGTGCTGTTCGACGTCTACGCGCCCGAGCCCACTCGCAGCAGCCGCTCGGTCGAGCTCGTCGCGCGCGCGGATCTGTCCCGGCAGTGCTGGCAGCCGCTCGAGGCGCTCTGCGCCGACTTCACCCGCACCACCCTCCCCGCCGATCCAGAAACGTTCGGCGGAGAGCTGTACGTCGCCGCGGGAACGCGGGGAGGGTGAGGGCGCACCCAGTGCCACAATGGTGGAGGGAAGAGTCTTCCGAAGGAGGTCCGCCGCGCCTTGCCATGTTGGCGGATCGTAGAACATCCTCTCCTGGCCTGACTCGAAGTCGTCTGCACGGAACCTCTCTGGGCGCCATATCGTCTGCTACATGCTTTTCTCCCTTCATTTTGAATCCGATGTCGGCTGCGCGCCCGATCGAAAATTGCGCCGGCTCAGGATAGCGGGTCGTTCCGCAGTCATCGCCGCATGGTTCCAGACCGGTTGCAGGCCGAGTTGAGATCGACCGCGCGCTTGCGCCCGGTGGGCCTCGCCGCGCTCGCAGTGTTGCTGGTACTGCCACTCGCGGCGAGTGCTCAGGACCGGTCGGGGGACGACGACCGCCTGATCCGGCGTGTGTCGTTCGAGGGTGTGGAGCAGCTTGGTGAGGGCGAGTTGCGAAGCCAGATAGCCACGCAACCCACGCGCTGCCGGGGTTTCCTGCTTCAGCCCTTCTGCTGGATCACGGACTGGTCGCTGATCAGTTTCCGCGAGTACCTCGATGAGCAGGAGGTCCGCCGTGACGAACTCCGACTGGAGGTCCACTACTTCCGACGCGGCTTCCGGCAGGCTACCGCGGCCGCCGAGGTCCTGGAACGCGACGACGGCGTCGAGGTCCTCTTCCGTGTGAGCGAAGGCGAGCCCACCCTCGTCACCGAGCGGTCCATCACCCAGACCGACACGGTTCTCGCGAGCAGGCGTATCCGCAGGGCCGACTTCCCCGGCGAGGGTGACCGGCTCGACCTCTACCAGCTCGAAGAGGCCATCGAGCACCTCGAGGAACGTCTGGGGGAGCTCGGGTATCTCGACGGCGAGGTGAGGGATTCGATCGCGGTCGATGGCGGCGCCCGCGAGGCGGTGCTTCTCGTGACGATCGATCCCGGGCAGCGCGCGACGGTCGGCGATATCGAGATAGAGGGGAATGAGCAGGTCTCCGACAGGGTGATCCTCGAGGGCCTTCAGCTTCGCCCGGGCCGTGTGCTGCGCGAGCACCACATCGGCGCCAGCCAGCGCAGTCTGTACGAGTCGAACCTGTTCTACGAGGCGCGGATCGAGGTGCCCTCCCAGGCCGACAGCTCGAAGACCGTGCGCGTGCGTGTCCGTGAGGCGCCGCCCCGGAGATTCGAGATCGGCGGCGGGTTCAACACAGTCGAGTTTTTCCAGGTTGATGCCGCGTTCAGCCACTTCAACTGGCTCGGTCGCGGGCAGCGGCTCGACGTGAGGGCAACCGTCGGAAACCTGCTCGCCGGTCAGCTGTCCGGGCAGGCCCTCTTCCACGACGTGTCACCGCCTGAATTCGCGGCCGTTGACCGGGAAGCCTTCCTCCGCCCCACGTGGCAGGCCAGCGCGGAGTACCGCCAGCCGGGCTTCGTGGCCGCTACCGACGTGGTCTCCCTGTCCGGATTTGCCCACCGGCGCACGGTGCCTGGCATCGTGGTCGAGCACTCTTTCGGCGGCACGGCCTCCTACACACGGCAATTCACTTACCGAACGCCCACGAGCGTCTCGTATCGCTACGAGCAGACCTCCGTCGAGGCGGGCGACCTGTACTTCTGCGTCAATCACGGCGTGTGCGCACCGAGTACGATCGACGCTGTGCGTGGCTTCAACTCCCTTTCGCCCGTCGTCCTGTCCTTCCATTCGGAGCAGTCCAACGACCCCCTGGCCCCGAGCCGCGGCTACCGTATCCGGCTCAGCGGCGAGCACGCGTCGCAGTTCACCCTGTCCGACTATCGGTACAACCGGCTCTCCGGTGCCGCCACTTTCTACTTCCCCTTCAACGCCGCCGAGACGCGGGTCCTCGCTACGCGGGTTCGTGGAGGGTGGGTCGCCCCGATGGCCGGCACCGCCGAGGCGCTCGGGGTGGAGGTGTTCGACGAGCGGGTGCTCCATCCCCGGAAGCGGTTCTACTCGGGGGGATCCCGGTCCGTGCGCGGCTACTGGGAGAACCAGCTTGGGCCGCGGGTGCTGACCATCAGCAACAGCGCGCTCGAGGAGGCCGGCTGCAGCCCGTCCGACATCCAGGCCGGAACGTGCGATCCAACGGATGCCGACCCGACCGCCTTCACCCCGCGCCCCACCGGTGGCACGACGGTGTTCGAGGGTGGTGCGGAATACCGATTCCCGATCTCCGGTGCCCTCCGTGGAGCCGTCTTCGTCGACGGAGGGATCGTGGGCGAGGGCTTCCGGGGACTGTTCACCGAAGGCACCTGGGCGATCACGCCGGGGGTCGGCGTGAGGTTCGTGACGCCGATCGGCCCCATCCGCGTCGACCTCGGCTTCCGCCCAGCTACCGTCGAGGACCTTCCGGTCGTCACCGAGTATGTGGATGACGATGGAGAGCGCCGACTGGTGACGCTCGACCGGCGC
>JBJHBB010000149.1:0-6114 GCA_050485265.1 Rhodothermales bacterium
GTGCCCGGGTGACGGTGGCGTCATAGGGAGGCACCCAGCCCTGGAGCATCCGGGACCCGCAGGTCGTCGGCACGCCGCGCATCGTCAGGACGTCCTTGAGCGCCAGTGGGACCCCGGCGAGCGGCGGGAGTTCGTGGCCGGTCGCGCGACGCTCGTCGATCGAGTCCGCGTGTGCGCGTGCCGCTGACGCCGTGACCGCGAGGTAGGCGTTCGGCTGGTCGGCGGTGCGTTCGGCCGGATCCCGCGTGGCCCACACGTCGCCGTCGGCGACGACGCCGTCGACCGCGGCGATCCGGTCCAGGTACGCGTCGACGACCTCGCGGGTGGACACCTCGCCCGCGGTGAGCCGCTCGGCGAGGTCGGTCGCGCAGAGCTGGGTCAGTTCCGCCACGTCAGCCCTCCTCCGCGACGATGCGCGGCACCGCGAAGCGGTCCTGCTCCACGGAGGGTGCTCCGGCGAGAACGTCCGCCCGTGGCAGCGACGGACGCCGCACGTCCGGGCGGCTGACGTCGGTCAGCGCGAACGGGTGCGTCGTGGGGACCACGTCGTCCGCCGCCACCTCCCCCACCCATCGATCCAGAGCCGTTGCCACCGATCGACGACGATGACGACGCCCCGCCACCCCCCGAGGAGAATGGTGATGGTGAGGCTTCAGCCAGCGGCTTCAGCGTGTTCAGGACGGCGGCGTTGGTGCAAGAAGTCGCCGAGCAGGAGGCAGATGGAGTGTCACCAGACACACTCGCAGCAAGTGCGCCCGCCGCGGCGACTTGGTGGCAGTTGTCATGGAGCGGGATCGGCGTCGGAACGGACCTTCCGACGTGGCTGGCGCTGCTAAGAGGCTCCGGCAGCCAGGCGCCTTCGCTCTTCGGCGGCGGAGGTGTTTTGTTCGACGGCGCCGGCGGATCGAGCGTCCTCGGAAGTCCGGCCAACGTCCGCTCGATTCCTGGTGGCCAGGTCGCCGGCGGAGGACGCATCGAGGACGAACTGCGTGATCGACTGGCCCAACCCGACTCGCTGTTGCCCTCTGCCGACACGTTTGGTGCCGACACTTTCAGCGCCTGGGCCGCTCGCATCGTGCCGCCGCTCGTCGAGGCGCTGCAGCCCCTCGATTCGCTCGCCACGTCTGCCAGAGCCCCTGCTCAGTATCTCGACAGCTGGCGGTTTACGTACGACCCAGCCGCGATCGGTGCCTCTGTGTTCGATCGGTGGATGGCGGTCTATCAAAGGGAAGTCGGCGGTCTTCCCGATCCGAGCCTGATGAATCTCGAGCGCTTCGAGCGAACTGACACGGTCACGGTGACTTTCGCTGAGCGTGTCGCTCGCGAAGTCGCCGAGGCCAGAGAAGCGGGGCGACGAGTGCCCGCAATCGCCGACTCCCTGGCCGAGAATCCTGAGCTTGCCGATTCTCTGGTAGCGATTACTCGGACGCGATTGGTCGATCCTCCGGATCTGGTCGCCGTCAAGGCGACTTTCCGCACGACGGTTGCCGAGATGATCGAGGTGTATGGCCCGCCCGGCGCACAGTGGCGGTGGGAGCGCGTGCAGCAGGCGCGCCTCTACCAGGCCGGGCGAGCTGCGCACAGTTCGTCGAGCAGCCGCCAGGGACGCAATCGGGCCTATCACCTCGGCGACGGAGGCCATCCCACAGCCTTGCTCTGGGGACCCTCACTTGCGATCGCCTTCGGCGCGGGTCCCGCGTCGTGGACAGGCTGGCGGTCAACCTCAAATCCCGAGATCATCTACGTCCGTGCGCCACGACCGACCGATCGACCGCGGCACATGCGCTACGACGATCGGCCCGATCCCACACCGATTCGCGCGCTCCCTCTTGCTGGAATCGAGGGCCAGCTTATTCGCCTGACGCCCGCCTCCTGAGCCGGCTGGACCGTCACGCGCTGTCGACCAGGACAACCTCCTGCAAGCCCCGCATCGCGTTGGAAAGGAGGATCCGGTCGGCACGAGCCAGGTCCTCAGGTCGAAGGACTCTGGTGGTTGCGTCCGGATTCGTATCCAGAATGTGTGCTCGGTACACGCCGGGGATGCCACCACTTTCTGCTGGAGGGGTTATCAACCGTCCCCCTGTCTCTATCCAGACATTGGTGAATGTCCCTTCGGCGACCTCACCACTCATGTTTAGCAGAATCGCCTCGTCCGCCCCTCGGGTTTGGGCCCAGGCCAGCGCCTCCGAGTAAAAGGCTCGCTCTGTGGTCTTGTGGTGATGAATGGGATCAAGCTTATTGATCGGTCGGGGATAAATGATCGCGGTTCGGGTTATCAGATCTTCGGCCAGCGGAGTCGACTCGACGCGAATCCTGCCATCGCGAGCCAGGAGAACGCGCACCCGCTTGTCCCCCTCCCCGAGTTCACCGACGGCTGTGTCGAAGTCGGCCGGATCGAACGAGAAACCGAAGTAAGAGGCGCTCTCGCTGAGTCTCGCGCGGTGTCGGTCGACCAGTTCGATGCGACCGTTCGATGCCCTCATCGTCTCGAGCAGTTCAAACTCGCGGCGTGGAGGGTTGGTGAGGAAGCGGGCCTTGAGCAGGCACTCCTCGAACTCATCGTCGGCCCTCGAATCCCAAACGACCCCGCTGCCGATCCCCATCGTCCCTTCAGATCCTCTCACGACCAGAGTGCGAATCGGCACGCTGAGCGAGAAGTCTCCGCCCGGGCGGACGTACCCGATCGCTCCGCAATAGGGACCGCGCGGCACGGTTTCGAGCTCGCGAATGATCTGCATGGCGCGGCGTTTCGGGGCTCCGGTGACCGAGCCGCACGGGAAGAGCGCACGGACCACATCGGTGAACCCGACTCCCGGCTTCGCACGCGCCTCGACCGTCGAGGTCATCTGCCAGAGCGTCTCGTAGCGCTCGACCTCGAACAGGCTGGGGACCTTGACCGAACCAGCCTCAGCGACACGTGACAGGTCGTTCCGGATGAGGTCCACGATCATGAGGTTCTCGGCGCGGTTCTTCTCGTCCGCTCTGAGCCATTGTCCACGCTCCTGATCCGCTTCTGCGCCTGGCGCGCGCGGCGCGGTGCCCTTCATCGGCCGGGCGGTGAGTCGATCCCCGTCCATTCTCACCAGCAGTTCCGGCGACAGGCTGAGGATCCAGCTATCCGCCCTTCGGATCACCGCGCCGTAGGCCACACGCTGCTTCCTCCGCAGATCCCGATAGAGCCCGAGCGACGATCCGCTGACGGCGAATCGCAACGGAGCCGTGTAATTGATCTGATAGACATCTCCTTCGCGGATGTGACGTCGGATCGTGGAGATGACGCTCTGGTACTCCGATCTGGTGACATCGAGGACGGCCGAGTCGACGTGCGACATGGGCTCGTCGGCAAGGAGCTCGTCCACCCCGACATCCGACAGATGCTGTGGGCGCTCGTAGACGGCAAACCACACGAGCGGGTGGTTGAGCGCGGGAGGCGAAGGGAAGCCGCGCTGATCGAAGGCATAGGCTGCCTCGTACGCGATGTAGCCCGCACACCAAAGCCCCATACGCGCCGCTGCTTGCACACGCTCGATGGCCGCCTCAACTGCGTCGTATGCATCCGCCTCGATGATTTCCAGCGGCTGCTCAAACAGCATCGCGCCACCACCGCCCTCGCGCGTGGGGCGCATTGTATCGAGCAGGATGGAATCGGGCGACATAAACGAGCTGGACCAGTGGTATCAGGAGCAACTTCGGAGAACAGTCTACCGCCATCGCCCGTTGTTCGCAGATGCTCGAGCAGCACATCACCAATACCTCCAGACAATCCTGGCATGGCGCGCACTTACTCTGAGATGATCCCGCTGGGTACTCCCGCCCCGTACTTCCGGCTTCCAGCTGTGAACCCTGCAGTCGACGGAAAGGGAGATAGCCATCGATCTATGGATGACTACGCCGATCGCCAGGCGCTGGTCATCGTGTTGATGTGCAACCACTGCCCATACGTGCAGACCATCGAGGATCGGCTGATCCAGCTTGCGCGGGAAATGGAGGGGAAGGGCGTCACCTTCATCGGCATTTGCTCCAACGATGCCGAGCGCTATCCCGACGACAGCTTCGACGCGCTGGCCCAGCGGGCGCGTGAAGCGAACTACCCCTTCCCCTACCTGCACGACGAATCGCAGGACGTGGCTCGTGCCTTTGGAGCCGTCTGCACCCCTGACTTCTTCGTCTTCGACCGCGATCGGAAGCTCGTATACAGAGGACGGCTCGATGACGGCACTCCGGGCCGTCCTCAGACCACGTCGGACCTTCGCGATGCGTTGACTGAGGTACTCGACACCGGCGAGATAACGACGGAGCAAATCGCCTCTGTCGGTTGCAACATCAAATGGCGCGAGAACGGCCGGTGATCAAGCGGATGGTCGCAGCGTATTCGCGAGCGCGCGCTGCGACACCGGCGTATCTGAATGCGTGATGATGATGCACTCCGCGTTCGGGTAGTCTCGTAAGACGCCCCTGTCCCCCAGCGAAACGACGGTCAGCCTATCGTGCCGTCCGAACGTAGAGGCCAGGTCGAGTAGCTGATCTGGAAGGCCGAAATCCTGCCAGGCCGCCGGCTTGACCACCAGGGCGAGGATCACAGCAGACGAGCGCTCCGCGGCCTCGCCGACTACATCCAGCGCATCTTGATTAGAAGCGGCCGTCACCTCGCGATAGTCGACACCGGGAAGCGCCTCGCGGAGAGCGTCGCCCAGCGGCTGCTCCGGGGGGTCGAAAGGTGACGTATGCGAGCGCAGAAGCACGGCCAGCACACCTTCCCCACTTCTAAACGGCACGCTCCCTGTAATCTGAATGGATTTCCGGGCCACCTCCTCGGCGAACTGCAGATGCTCGTTGGAGGCCACCACTGACGGCGGCACGGCGCTGGCGGGGTCCGTCCAGACCCTCGCCCCGAACCGATCCGTGATGGCGGCACGCAGTCTCTGAACGCGGGTAAGCGCCTCGTCGAGGCGTGTTTCGGACAGCCGGCCGCTCTCCACAGCGGACGCAACGCCCTCGATGATCGCCTCCGGATCCTCCGGATCGAGCAGCATATCGACACCGGCCGCGATTTGATCAACGGCCAGGTCTGCCTCCGAATGAACGCTCTGCTTGATCCCCTCCATGTGCAGACTGTCGGATATGACCGTGCCTTCGAAGCCTAGCTCTCCACGGAGAAAGTCGGTGAGGATGTTTTTCGAGAGCGTGGCCGGGCGGCCGGAATCGTCGAGCGCGGGATAGCTCACGTGGGCCGTCATGATCAACTCGACCCCTGCGGCGATGGTCGCCTGGAATGGAGGGATATCGTGACGCATGATCTCGTCCCGATCGTCCCTCACCTCTGGAAGCGTCGCGTGCGAGTCCTCCGACGTGTTGCCGTGACCGGGGAAATGCTTCGCGGTCGTGAGCATCCCTTCGCGACGCGCTCCCTCGACGAATGCCGCGGCGCGGCTGGTCGCGGTTTCCGTCGTCTCACCAAACGCGCGGTTGGAGATGATCGGGTTCTTTGGATTGCGACTCACGTCTGCAACGGGAGCGAAAGCGACGTGGACCCCGGCAGCGATGGCCTCTCGCGCCGTGATCTGAGCAAAGCGCTCCGTCATCGAGACGTCCTCGATCTCGCCGAAGGCACGAGCGTGCGGAAAGAGCGTGGCGCCGTGGACCTGCTGGCCGAGGCCGCGCTCGATATCCGACATCACCAGGAGAGGAAGCCGGGCTCTGCGCTGAAGCTCGCTCAGAGTCTGCCTGGTTTCGGGCCAGTGACCGTTGAAGAGGATCAGTCCCCCGATGCCATATCGGTCGATGAGGGAGGCAACCTCCCGCGCATCGTCCTCGGCCCGTCGTGGCGGGTTCATGTTTGAGCCAAGGCGCACGACCAGCAGACCGGCGGCTTTCTGTCGTAAGGAGTCGGCGGCCATATCAAGGGAGGGCAAAATCCTGGTACCTGTGTTACGTCCGTGGTTCGGCCAACGTCTAATCCATGTAGCCGACCCACTCTACCCGACGCACCGCCATGTCCGTTGTTTCGACAGCGCCCCAGCAGGGAGCCTCGAGGGCGGGTAGCGTGCGCTCAGAGGAGGTTCGCCGGCGAGATCAGGTGCTGTCTTGGCTGCTCCTGCTGCCGCTCTGGGCGGG
>JBJHBB010000150.1:0-6075 GCA_050485265.1 Rhodothermales bacterium
CGTGATAGGCAGACGCCAGAGGAGATCCTCTGGAGATTCAAGGGCCGCAACATAAGCGGCTAGTTGGCGGACTCGTAGCCCGTCTCGGAGCACGGAGGCTGTACTTCTGGCGCATGGATGGTGGGACTTCGCCCGGTAACTCAGCATCGGCTGGCGCCGCACGCAAGCATCGCAGGTAGCACCGTGGTCCTGCGGTCACGAATCGAAACGCGTGCCCCGCTGGCGCCGGCGCGAACGTCTCAGGAATCACTCGCCGGCACGTCACCGGATCGCTACCAAGCGGCCGATCGAATGGAGGGGCGCCATCTTCTCGAGTCCCAGAATCGGCCCAGTCTCAACTCAAGAATCGATTTGAGGCTCAGCGCGGGATCGCGACGTATGGCCCGGGCACAGACGTTGAGACGCGGGGCGCCCACCCACCAGTCCCCGCGGAATGCGCCTCCCTCCCGTCCTTTTCGCCTTCGGCGTGATAGCGCTCACCGCCAGCGCGGCCGAACCCCAGCATTTTTCAGAGTGCGCCCACTTGACCGGGCGCAACGCCTCAGTCATCATCCCGGCTGGCGCCCACACGCAGATCGGTGGGGTCGACCTTGCCGACGGGGATGAGGTGGCCGTTTACACGCCGGACGGATCCTGCGCCGGCGCGGCCGTCTGGACAGGCAGCACGCTGGCGATCCCCACGTGGGAGCGCGATCCCTTCGACCCGAGCGGACCCGGCTTCGAGACCGGCGCCCCACTGGCGTTCCGCGTATACCAGGCAGCCTCCGGTATTGAATACGGCACGGACCCGGCCGGCGTGGTGGTCGAGTACGACGCCACCTTCGATGATGGCGGGCAGTTCGAGGCGGACGCGGTCTACGTCATTGCTTCAATGTCGTTTCCCACTGGTACCGACCAGGGGGGCGACACCCGCTTCGAGCTCGCACAGCCATTCCCTAACCCGTTCTCGACGTCAACTACAATCGCCTACTCGCTGCCGCGGATGGAGCACGTTCGCCTGGAGGTGTACGACATGCTGGGCCGACGAGTAGCCGTCCTGGTGGACGAGCCGCGACCAGCCGGGACGCACGAGCACCAATTCCTCGCTAACTCCGGACTAGCGCCAGGGCTGTACGTTGCCAGATTGCGGACCGGTGATGCTTCCGCCGCTGTCCGCATGATGCTCGTACGTTGATTCCACACCACGCCCGCGACTCGAAAATTGATGAACCTCTTCCGTCCCCTCCTCCTTGCACTCGTGGCAGGCGTACTCGCCGCATCGTGGGCGCCAGCGGGGTTCGCCGCGGCGCCACCAGCGACCGGAGAGGCCGCGACTCAGACTGTGCACCTCGAGCCCGGGTGGAACTGGGTTGCAGTGCACGTGCTGCCAGAAAGTGCTTCCCTCGAGAGCATGTTCGGCGACGTCCTGGACCAGATCGAGATGATCAAGGACGGCGCGGGGCGCATCTTCTCCCCTGGCCTGGGCCTCGCCGAGATCGACTCGTGGGACTGGAGGCAGGCGTACGCCATCCGCGCGCGCGAAGCTGCCTCCGTATCGATTGCGGGCGCGCTCATTCTTTCGGGTCAGTCGAGCCTTCCGCTGAACGCCGGCTGGAACTTCGTGCCGTTTCTCCCGACCGCCCCGCTGGCGGTCGAGGCGGCGCTCGCAGGGATTCTCCCGTTCGTGGAGGCCGTCCGAGACATCGAGGATCGAATGGTCATCCCCGGTGATGGCGTTAGTGAGATCGACTCGCTACGGTCGGGCCGGGGATACATGATCCGCCTCGCTGAACCGGCCATGCTCTACTATCCCGGCGCCAGCGGGGATGTGCTCTCGGTACCGAACCTCGCCGCAGCCCTGGCGCTGACCGACCTGGCGGTGGGACAAATGATCGACGTGCAGGGTTACCACACGCCAGGTGATGGCGGCGGCGGCACATTCCGCGTGGACGATTCGGGGAAGGTCCCGGATGGCGGATTGGTGTTCGTCCCCAATCAGTACGTGAGCCCGGTGGTCGTGACACCGCGGATGTACAACGGGGCAGTCACGCTCGTGGGCGTTCCCGCGGGTGAGCATGTCGTCTACGGGAGTCTTACGCTGGAGGTGCTCGATCGCAATACCGAAGAGGTCCTCCTGGTGGCGCCGGGTGACGTGTTGCACGGTCACCAGTTCACGAACACCGAGGTCCACCAGCCGCGCTTCTTCTATGGGCCGGGGCAATTCCACGACTACACCCACGTCATTTATCGTTTTCATGAGCGGCGCGGCGAGCCTGGCTGGGGAGGACGCCTGCGGTTTACCTATCGCCATACGACCTCCCCAGTGCGCCTGGTTCGCCAGGGAGTCGGTAGCGCGCTCAACGTGCGCTGGTTCGGGGCGCGCAGTCATGATGAGGACCCGGCCATCAACAACCAGCCGATCATCGCGCAGGCGCTCAATGTGGCGCGCATGATGAACGACCCACAGTTCGGCGGCACACAGGGCACAATCACGGACGTGTGGCTTCCGGGCGCCGCTCCCGGCGGCACTGTCTATGAGTACTTCGGAGCTCTCGAGCTGCCAGAGGACGTAACGCTCCGCGGCGATGCGGGCACCGAACTGGTGACTGTGACCAACGACCTGGGCCACACGTACCAGCCAGTGCGCGTCGCCCCAGGGCACACGCGCATGCGGGTAAAGGCAAACGAGGCGCTGACCTTCATCCGCATGGCGAAGCCGGCGTCCGATCCGCATCACCTCCCCCAGGACGCGATGCACTTTTTCGAGACTCGGCAGTCGGGGATCTTTCCTCAGAACCACGCCATGCGCGTCGCCATCGAGAACCTGGTGCTCGACGGCCACTACGAGCAGAACCAGCAGGCCTGGGACGAGGGGTGGGCCACAAACGAGGAGCTCGAGCACATGCTGCGGAATGCGCCCGGCTGGGCAGGCCTTTCTGCGTCAAACCACGGGCGCATCATCCCCCAGGGGCAGCACCTGACCGTGCGAAACGTGGCAGTGCTCGGGTACGGTTCGAATGGCTTACTGGGCAATGTAAACAACGTCTGGAGCCTGGAAAATGTGCGCCTTGGTAACGCCGTATGGAACCATGTCCTTTACAGCGTGCACAATTACGACCATGCAGGCGTTGATCCGTCAGTGGGTGGCTTCGCACGCAATGTGACTCTCGAAGGATTCGCGTGGACACACGCGGATTTCTACGCCGGTAGGATAGAGAATCTGGTCTTTGAGGATGGTGGGGTTTCCCCACGTCGGCCTAGCGCGCGGCTATTCAACATTCGAGGCGGCGACGTTCACTCTGACGAGGAATTCCTTGGTACGGGTAACGGCGAGTACGTTCGGTCCGATGGCACCGTCCTCCCCCTTGGTGTGGTCGTCGACGGCTTCTACATAGACGCGCGCGGATCGGCGATCAACAGCCCCTTCAGCGGGCTTGGCCCCGGCATCGTGATCCGCGACGGCATCTTCGTGCAATCCGTGGAGCACGGCGGCGGCACCTTCTTCGTGGAGAACGGCAATGGCTGGCAGCGTGCCCTCTACCCCGATTACCTCTTCGAGGATGTGACCATTTATCGGTGGACCAGCGGCGACAATCCCGGCCTCTTTGGGCTTATGCACGTGACCAACTCCACCTTCCGCAATTTCCATACGGTCAACGCCAGCGGGGCCGCATACACCGGGGCCCCCATCGAGATCACAGCCTACCGGCGCGACCACCCCGCGTGGGACCAGCCGCAGCACGCCGAGTTCAGGGACATCACCGAGACCGCGCCGTCTGCCTTCATCCTCAAGACCGACGTTCATCCCGAGGCGACCGGGCGTACGGTAGTCATTCGTGACGCCGTATTCAACAATTCGACCAATGGAGTGGTGGTCGGGCTGAACCACCAGGGGACGCTCGGCTCCATTGCGGGCGATCTCGACCTGCTGGAGGTGATCTGGGATTCGGTGCAGCTGCGCTTGCACGGTGAGCACTTCCAGAACCTGGAGCTTTTCTTCCGAACCGGCCGCATGCGCGGCGTGGTTGACCTTAACTCCGGCAGGACGTCTGAGGACGCGGGCACGCACACACTAACAGCGAGCGGGGGCGAGACCTCGGTCGAGTGGACCACCAACCTGCTGTGGGAGCCTGAGTGGGTAGAAGTGCAGGAAGGAGAAGGCGCCAGCGGGCTGATTGCGTCCGTAACCGTGACGAACGTGAGCGGCGCCGACAAGCGCCAGCCTCGCCTCCGCATCGCCCTCACGCGGCCGCTCAATGCGGGGGAGACCGTTTCCTTCACTTACGACGCAGCCGTACGCCCCCTGGCGGACTAGCCCGCAATCCTGATTATCGATAACGACCCGACCTGCTCGATCACGTGTACGGCCGGATCGCTCACGATCACATCCTCGAAATAGCGCTGGCACCCGAACGTCCCGCCCACGGTGTCGTGGAATCCAACGACGGCACCCGGCTGCAGGAGGGGCTGCCACGCTTCCCAATCTCCCTGGATGCCCTCGTAGGAGTGGTCGCCATCGATGAAAAGGAAGTCTATCGAGCGGCCTGCCAGGCGGGGGTCATTCACTGCTTCGGCTCCGGTCGACCGGACCCATTCGACCCTCCCCATTACACGGCGGGCAACCTCGCGTCGAGCGATCAGGTAGTTGAAGTCAATTCCGAAGCGGTTTCCGACGTACGGATCGATCGCGAAGAACACGCCAGCGGGGTCCATGACCGATGCAAGCCGAACGGTCGTTGCACCCTGATAGACACCGATTTCAACTAGTGATTTTCGGCCGCGCGCGTGGCGTGCCAGCGCATCGCGCTCACGCTCTGTCGTCTGAGTATCCGGGCGGTACAGGCCGACCAGGTGCAAGAGCCACTGACGGAATGGTCGCCTGGCGGTAATGCGGTCGAGCATCCGAGCGGTGTGGCAAGCGGTTCAGGAGCGGGCCGCCGGAAGCGACCCGGCCGAATATAGCCCGTTAACAGCAAGGCGAAGGCTACCGTAGGTCTCGCCGCTGGTTCGCGCCCGACGCGTCCAATCCCCTCGAAATGCACCGATCACCGGCCCGGGCGGACCGTACATTTCGCGGCTGATCGCGCCACCACGTTCCGTTCCCGATGCTCCACCCCATCGCCCGTTTCGGGCAGCGTCTCGGCGCGTTCATCGCGCTCACCCTGCTGGCGGTCGCCGGCGCCGGTCCGAGCCATGCTCAGCTCCCTCCTGGTCCTGAGGGCGTACTCCAGATCGGCGACGATCTGACCCGATTCCTGGAGCGGCAGCAGGTGTTAGGCAACCTCCCGTCCTCGTTCCTGGGTGCCCAGCCGCTCTCGGCGCACGAAGCCCGGCGATATCTGGACTCCCTCGCGGTAGACCCGGCGCGGTTGACCGCTACGGACCGGGCCCGGCTGGCGCGCTTCCGCCGCGAAGCGCCGGGGCCCGGCACCGACTTCGTTCGAGCGCACGTGCCCTTCCTCTACAAGGACGGCGAAACCTTCTTCTCCGTGCGCGATGACGACTACGCGCTGCACATGGAGCCCCTGGCCTACCTGTCGCTGGGCCGCGCGAACCGCCATGCGCCGTTTCTCGACGAGCGCGACTGGGTGCCGTACTGGCAGAACACGCGCGGCGCGCGCGTTGCCGGCCACCTGGGCGACCATCTCTTCTTTGAAGGGCGCCTCGAGGAGAATCAGTGGCACGTGCCTTTCAACGAGCGCCGCGCCGAGAGCGCTCCGCGCTTGCCGTTCGTACGCGACCTGGACGGGGCCTACGACTACATGCTCTCGACCGGCATGGTGGGCGTCAATACGAAGTACGTCGAGATCCGGGCCGGGCGCGATCGTGCGCAATGGGGCTTCGGCGCCAGCAGCGTGGCACTCTCGAACTATGCGCCCACCTTCGAGCAGATCCAGATCCGGACGCAGTTCTGGCGGATCCACTACACGAACCTGTTCGCGCAGTTCGTGGACCGCGCGCCGGATCACGCCGGACGCCGCATCCTGCCCCGCAAGTACGGCGCCTACCACCGCCTCGCAGTCGACCTTCCGGGCAACGTGCAGCTGGAGTTTTTCGAAATGGTGCTGCATGGCCCCGACACCACCGATGCACGCG
>JBJHBB010000151.1:0-6057 GCA_050485265.1 Rhodothermales bacterium
CCTCGTTGAGGCCCGCAACGTCGGCGCGCAGCAACACTCCCTCCGTGCGCTCGCGGAGGTCCACCACGGTGACTGCGGGGGTCAAGACGCTGTCCTTGGGAATATCGAGCACGCCAAGCGGCAGGAGTTGCTCTGCAATCCGCCCGGTCTCGGTGATGATCTGGCTGTGCAGCGGAGGGCCGCGCGCGGGCGTTATGTCCGGCAGTGGCAGCCCCGTTCGGGCGACGTAGGACGTGATGAGGCGGTCCCACTGTGAGGGCGTCAGGTCGAGATCGACACGCTCCATGTAGGCGGCATAACGTGCTGAGTCAGCTTGCGCGCCTTCGCCGTTGTCATCGAATAAGCGCTCCTGCCAATCGACGTACGCCTCCAGCACCCGCTCAATGCGCATGTTGACCGAGTCAAGACGCGCCCTCGTCCGCGCGAGCGCATCCGGTACGCGAGCGAAGACGGGCGGTTCTTCGAAGCGCACCGAGTCGCGCTCGGCTCGGATCTGCTCTTCTGACTTGAGCACGGGGAAGCTGAACGGCGCAATGACTTCCTCTCGCTGCCAGATATCCCCTTCCCGGACGCGCGTGCCCACCTCGTAAGTATCGAGTTGGGGGAACATCAGCAGCGTCAGCCCCATGAGCGCCGCGAAGATCACCACGCGCGCGACTATCTCCTCCCGCGTCAACGCTCGACCCGCGGAGGGGCGACGCTGAAGCTCGAACGAGCCCAACCTGCGGCGCGACTTGCGGCTAACGCCGAGGCGCTCAAGCAATCCCATCGTGGAGATAGTGACGTAGCGGGGGGCGGTTCAACATGCGAGGCGGCGCCGGGTTCAAGTTGAGTTATTCACTCACCACGCCGCGGTGGTCCCGAAGTGTGATCGATCCGGATGGCGCTCCAGAACGGGCGGCTTGATACGCTCAATAGCCTTTGCGAGTGTGTCGAGCGCTCCGACCGGGTTGGAGCCGGACACCATCAGGTCGAAGAAGGACTCTGAGCCAGGGCCTGTGAAGCCGATCCTGAATGGTGCTCTGGACGCTCCCACGATTACCGCAGCAGCCAGGTCGAAGTCCGGATCCAGTGCCATCGCCACGTCGGCATCGAACTCCCAGAGCTCTTTCAGTACGGGCTTCTTGGGTAGACCCACCGCGCCGATGTCGCCGCTCTCCAGTGCACGAACACGACCCAGAAACTCAACCGGGGCATAGGTGATCTCACCCGCCGGGACCACTGGAAGGGTGCGCTGTGGATCGAGGTTGTAACGGGACACAAATCGCCATGCGTGGCGGGCAGTCTCTTGATCCCGCGGAAGCACCAGCAGCACACTTCGCTGATTGGCAGGGGTCGTCCAAACGCGAGCGGCCCTCTTGCGGACCAGCTTCTTCGCGCGGGACCATGCCAGCCGCTCTTTGACGGTGTCGATCACTCGCTATCCCCTAAGAGTTTCCGCAGTTCATCCTCATCAACGACCGGCACGCCGAGTTCGTTTGCTCGATCCAATTTGGAGCCCGCAGCCTCGCCAGCGACTACGTAGTCCGTCTTCCGTGATACGGACGACGAGACCTTGCCCCCGGCCTGGCCGATCCGTTCGGCGGCCTCTGTACGACTCCACGTCGGCAGGGTGCCCGTCAGTACGAATGTCTTTCCGGCAAGGGGCCTCTGTGCTGAGTCTTCGGGCGCCAGGGCCTGTTCGGTCTTGACGCCGGCCGCACGCAGGCGGCTGACGACTTCCGAATTCGGCCGGTGACGAAACCACTCGTAAACACTCTCGGCGATTTGAGGGCCGATGCCTTCCACCGCTTGCAGATCTTCGAAAGTGGCTGCACTGAGCTCTTGCAGGCTGGGGAAGCGTGCGACGAGAGTCTGTGCCACGGTAGAGCCGACGTGACGAATACCCAGACCGAAAAGCAGTTTATCCAAAGGACGTTCTTTAGACGCCTCAACCCCACTCAGCAGACCCTGTATGCGCTTTTCCTTGAATCCGTCCAACCGCGCAAGATCAGTGTCCGTGAGCTCGTAGATGTCGGCTACAGATTGGACGATTCCTGCGTCCACTAGCTGTGCGGCGACCTTCTCGCCCATCCCCACAATATCCATCGCGCCGCGGCCGGCAAAGTGTTCGACAAGACGCCTCAACTGAGCGGGACACGCCGTGTTGACGCAGTAGTAGTCAGCTTCGTCGTCGAGTCGGACGATTTCCTCGCCGCAGGCCGGGCAGGCAGTGCCCATGCTCCAGGTGCGCTCGTCGCCTGTACGCGCAGATGGTACCGACGCGATCACCTGCGGGATCACGTCGCCAGCACGCTTAACGACGACCATGTCTCCGATACGGATGTCTCTCTCGTGGACATAGGCCTCGTTGTGCAACGTGGCCTTGCTCACCGTCACGCCACCGATACCCACAGGCTCGAGAACGGCGGTCGGTTTGACGGCGCCCGTGCGGCCGACATTGCGCTCGATGTCGATTAGGCGTGTGGTGGCCTCACGAGCGGGAAACTTATAGGCCACGGCCCACCGAGGAGCATTGGAAATCGCGCCAAGAGTCTCCTGCTGGTCTATATGGTCCACCTTGAGCACGACCCCGTCGATTTCGTAGTCGAGCGTGTCGCGGCGATCGGCCCATTCGTCACAAAAGCGCACCACGTGGTCGATGCCTTCGAACCTCCTGGACCACTCGTTGATCGGAAACCCCATGGCACGCAACCAGGCCAGCACCTGGTGTTGGGTCTCGGGGATGTCGCCCGCGGCGGGTCCGACCGAGTAAGCGAAGAAGCGAAGTCGGCGGGAGGCGGTGATCGTTGGATCCAGTTGCCTGATGCTACCGGCGGCGGCGTTCCTCGGGTTCGCGAACGGCTTCGCGCCTTCGGCCACCAGCCGGGCGTTGATGGCCTCGAAGCGCGATCGCGGTAGATAGACCTCTCCCCTCACCTCCAACCGCTCCGGTATGCCCGGTCCGCTTTCTGGCGGGGTGAGACGCAGAGGAATGTCGCGGATGGTGCGAACGTGTGCCGAGACGTCCTCCCCAACGTTTCCGTCCCCCCGTGTCGCCCCGACGGTCAAGCCACCGTCAACGTACGTCAGCGCGATCGCCAGTCCATCGATCTTGGGTTCTGCGACTATCGAGGGCGGGCGTCCATCACCCGAACTCTCTAGCAAGCGAAGGACCCGCTCGTACCACGCTCTCACCTCAGACTCGTCGAACGCGTTGCTGAGCGACAGCAATGGCACGGGATGAGCCACCTTTGAGAACCCGTCGAGAGGAGGTCCGCCGACTCGCTGCGTCGGGGAATCAGCTGTTTGCAGATTGGGGTAACGCTCCTCTAGCGCGATGAGACCACGAAGCAAGGCGTCGTACTCGTCGTCGGTGACGATAGGCTGATCGAGGACGTAGTATCGCCTGTCATGTGCCGCCACCACATTGCGAAGATCATCAGCCAGGGATTCCGCCGCGCTCTCATCTTCGGCCACCAATGGGTCCGAGCGCAGCCGCTCCAACAAGGCTCGCGAGCGGGCGATCAGCTCCGAGTGGTCGCTGAATCGACTCCCATCCGACATCAGGGCGTCGCTGCCTGAGTGCGGTGGAGCGAATCGAGCAGCGCCTGTCCACGCTCCTGATTGATTGTCAGAGTCCCACTGCCGGGGTTCCATCGGTAGCCCTGCAACTCGACCTGCGCAGCAGAGGGAATGTTGAACCCGCCACCGGATTCCTCACCCCACAGGATCACGGCCGTCTCTGACTGGAATGTCTGGCTCTGCCCTTCCTCGAGCCAGTAAGGTCGGCGAACGTCCGGCTCGGCCGTGACGCGGAAGCCCTGCAGCGATCGGCCCTGAGCCGTCAGGGTCACGCTAATGGGCGTCTGGAGCTGCGGGGCGTCACCTACGGGGGCGGGATCATCAGTGGGAGTGGCCGCCTCAGGATCCTGCTCGCCAGGGGCCTGCTCCTCGGTTGCCTGTGCCGTGGCCGGTGTGTCCACCCGCTCAGGGGAGTCCGTTCGCAAGAGCAACCACAAGATCCCTCCCAGGACCAGGATGGCGACGAGCGACCCTCCGATGATCAATCCCCATGAGGCCTCGATCGAGGTCGTGCTGGATGTGACCGACTCACGGCTGACCACGCGCGACTTGGCGGCCGGCCTGGATGCTGCCGGCTGGGTGGGTTCAGGCGTGCGAGCTGAGCGCAGCGCTGCGACGGCAGGGGGCGCCGCAGCAGACACCGGAGGCTTGTCCGCGGGCGGAGCCTCGATGGGAGAATCCTCCTCTTCCGCTGGGACTTCCTCGACCGGCGTGACCGGCACAGGTGCTTCCGTGCGCGTCTCGCGAGAGCCCGACCCCTCGAGGAGTCTTCCATCATAGCTGCCGCCCTTCTGAGCCTCGTAGGCGCTCAGAACCTGCTGCGGGGCAATTCCCACGGCCTCCGCGTAAGCTCGAAGGAGGGCTTTCAGGTAGACCTCGTTGAAGTTCGGGTCGCCAACCAGTCGCCCGTTCTCGAATCGCTCCAGAACGTCGGCGGGAATCCGCGTTTGCTGCTGCACGTACCCGATGCTGATACCGCGCTGTTGCCTGAGTTCACGGAGGTCGCGCTCGAACCGGGGCCCACCGGGTGCAGAATCAGCCATGAAAGGGGAGGTGCGGATTGGAATGGCAAAGGTACAACGTCCAATCGTTGCACAGGAGCCCAAAGTTCCTCGCCGCCTCACACAAGTGTGCCCGCTTCGCAAGGGCGAAACGGGTACATGGTCGGGAAGACAGGATTTGAACCTGCGACCGCTCGGCCCCCAGCCGAGTGCTCTACCGGACTGAGCTACTTCCCGGGTCCGCCCGCAGTGCGGGGCAGGACGGTCAAGATAGGGGCCCTCTCAGAGCCGCTGCAAGATGTTCGTAAGGAATGCACGCAGTTCCAGAAGCTCCGCCCTGAGGCCTTCGTCGTGGAGCGCTTCATCACGATCCATGACCTGCCTAGCACCCTCGATCGTGTACTTCTCTTCGCGCAAGAGATGCTTGAGTCGATTGACCATCTCGATGTCGCGTTCGGTGTAGACTCGGTTGCCAGCCCGGTTCTTCTTCGGGCGAAGCTGCTCGAACTCAGTTTCCCAGAACCGTAGAACATGAGGTTCCAGTTCGGTGATCTCCGCCACCTCGCTGATCGAGTAATAGAGTTTACGAATCCCGTCGTGCTTCATAGCAGGAAGTTACGGCCGCGCCTTATTGTACGACTTTAACTCGACTCGTGCTCCCTTAGGGTCGCGCCCACCATTCAGCCCGCGCCACATTGATATCGCGACGACCGGAGCTCGCACTCGCGATCACCATTTTGATCTGGGGACTGAACTTCCCCATCATCAAGGTGGTGCTCGAGGTCATGCCTCCCTTCGTGGTGAATGCGCTGCGATTCGCGCTCTCCGCCTTCGTGCTGGGGATGATGCATGCGGCATCCGGCCGGGATTTCTGGAAGCCCGTACGCGAGCATCCGGTGCTCATCGTGTTGTTGGGATTTCTCGGATACGTTGCCTATCAGTTGTGCTTCATCATTGGCATTGATCTCACCACTGCCGGAAGCGCGGCGCTGATCATGGCCTCAGCGCCAGCGTGGACGGCCATCGGATCCCGCCTCCTCGGACTGGAGCATCTCCCACGTACCGCCTGGGCTGGCCTCGCTCTGGGACTCATAGGTACGACGTTCGTCGTCGTCGGCGGCGACGGCAAACTCGACTTTTCCGCGGATGCCTTCACCGGAAACCTGCTGATGCTGCTGGGGGCAGCGCTCTGGGCGGCGTACACAGTCCTCAGCAGACCGCTCATGGACAAGGGAGTCTCTGCCACGGGGCTGGCCTTCTTCGGGATGCTCGTATCCCTCCCCATTCTATTCGGTCTGGGGATTGCCGCCCTTCCAGAGGTGGAATGGGAACGCGTGACGTGGCAAACGTGGGCTGCGCTCATATTCTCCGGCGGCCTGTCGACTGGTGCTGCCTACGTCTGGTGGAACGTGGCCGTGCGTGCAATTGGACCGGCCCAGACCGCAGTGTGGAACAACCTTGTGCCAGTCGTGGCACTGATCACCGGCGCGCT
>JBJHBB010000152.1:0-4559 GCA_050485265.1 Rhodothermales bacterium
GCGCCGCCCGCGAACGATCCACCGAGCCGTATGCCCCAGGCAACGGAGGCGCTCTCCTGGGGGCAGCGGGCGCGCGAGGATGCTCCTGACGTAGCGTCCGAGTCGCCGCCAGTACGGCACCTGTCGCCACACACGGGCCGAGGTACTCCAGAAGCTCGCCTTCCACAGAACCTCTGAGACCGTCTCGGGGTCCTCGAAGATCGTCTTGACGGTGAGCCGGTGCGGGAAGCGGTGTTTTGCCGGCGCACCGAACTGCTCATCGTGGCGGCGCCACACGAAGAGGTCCTCGTCTACTTCCACGAACCGTCCCGCCAGCGACAGATCCGCGAGGAACGGCCAGTCGCTTCCGTAGTGGGACCCGTAGGGCATGCTGCGAGTGACGCTGGCGCGCCGGAACAGGCCCGAGTTCAGCACGACAAGCGAAGGATCATGGTGAAGGATCGACTGGAACTGAGCAGAGGGAGAGTTCGTCCTGAACCAGCGGGGGAAGGCCTCGCGACGGATCTCGGTGCCTTCGGCATCCACAACGACTCGACGTGGACAGGCAAGCACGACACCGGGTGTTGCGAGAGCCTCGACGCATGCCTCCAGGAAACGCGGCTCGCAAGCGTCATCGTGGTCGAGCCACTTGAAGTACCGGCCACGTGAGCATCGGAACACGAAGTTGAAGTTCGGTGCCGCACCAAGGTTCTGCGGTTGCCGGAAGTACCGTATGCGATGATCCTTGTCTGCGAGTTCCTCGCAGATGCGTTGCGTCGCGTCCTCGGAGGCGTTATCGGAGATGATGAGTTCGAAGTCCTCGAAGGTCTGCTCCAGGACCGACATGATGGCCTGGCGGATGTAGCGCTCTCCGTTGTAGACGGGAACGCCGACACTGACCATCGGTGCACCTGTCGCTGACGCCATGACGTCCCCTCCATGTCCACAGCTTCCCGCGGGGGTAACTATAGGTGTCGGCGGAGGTTCGTTCCTCGGTGAGTCGAGGAGCCCCGATGAGCGCATGTGTCCAGCCGGGCCGCCAACCCTTCACGAGTCCCTCAGAGCCTCCGCCCGGCCCGCACGCGCCGGAGGGCGACAGGCAAGTAGCCCGCGCCCAACCCCCTGCTATCAGCCGCAACGGGTTGCCGTAGCAGACCGAGAGGCCATCCGCTCTCGGTGTAGGTGAGCGATCAGCTGCCCCACCTTCTCGTGGCCGCTCGGTCCCCAATGGATGTCGTTGCGTTGGTAGTCCGCTGGTTCGAGGTGGTCGGCGAGAGCAACGAAGGGCAACCCTGCAGCCGTGCAGCATCGCTCGAACGCGAGCTCGGGAAGCGCCGGATCGAATCGGGCTGGGGCGGGCGACCGATCACGCAGGTGCGGCAACAGTGCTGCGTCGATCTGTTCTCGGCGAGGCACCGACACGACGGTGAGGTCGATCCCGACTGTCCGGCAGACTTGGGCCGCGCGATCGATCAGATAGCCGGCCGCCTCGAACGCCCGCTCTGAGTCTTGCGATGGCGTACACATCCGTGCGAGTTCGTCGAGGTAGCTTGGGCGCTCTGTGGAGATGGGCCAGGGGAGTTCGCTGACGTGGTCCACGTGGATCGTCCATCCTTGTGCCGTCCATCTGACGAACGGCATGCGGTAGGGGCCATAGTTCGGTCTCAGGTTGTCGTAGAGATCGTTGCCGGCATAGACGAACCACATCGCTGATTTGCCCGCCGCCCGCTGGGCCAAGCGTTCCATCCAGAGGTTGGCGTGGACCATCGAGTAGCCGTTCGACCCCAGGGCTTTCGTGCGCAGCCCGCCGGTGAAGTTGGTATAGACCTGATGGTCATGCACGCCATGCCCGAAGGCATAGGAGTCCCCGAAGACCAGCAGGTCGGCATCGTCTAGTGAGAGGGGGCCGCGCCAGCCTTCGTCATCCGTCGTGAGATGGAACAGGTCATCTGCGTAGCTGTAGGCGTCGAGGCCGGGCCGGGTTCGCCAACCCACCTCGGGTACGTACTGCAGAAGCTGCTGCCAGGGAAGTGTGTTGTCCGGCTGGAGCTTGAGAGCGTCCGGGAGCCGGCGCGTCAGCGCCGCAACGGCCCAAAAGGGGGCCATTGCAACCGCAGCCGGGAGCCCGACCATCGCCGCGACGGCTCCGATGATCCGGGCGCGTAGACGGCCGTGGTCGAGGTGTGCTCCGGTCGTCGAGGCTACGACGGCATCAGTAGAGCGTGTAGACGTCGCTGGGTGGCTCGGCATCATCACCTCGATCCGTCTCCATCGCGCCGAGGAGTCTGATGATGGGCCGCATTGACCCGATCCATACGTGCCCTGGATCCGTTGCGAACCGGGCCAATGCATCTTCGGCATGATGATGGTGTGCTCGGTCATCCTGATACTTGTAGGTCGTGGTCCTCTGTGAACGTTTCGGTAACCACCCTGAGGTTCCGGTGGAGCGACGAGCAACGACTGGCCGGTGTCCTGTGTGCCGAGTGGTCACCATGGCCGCGAAGCCGAGCATGGTCACCCATGCCCTCGCTCGGTGGTTCACCATCCGGCCAAGCTTGTTCCAAGCGCGGTAGGGGGGATCCACGAGTTGCGGGTTCTTGATACCGGGGATGGCGACCGAGACCGCGGTCGGGATACCCACGATCAGGAGGCGAGGGTCCCGGCGCGTCAGAGACGCTGCGATAGCGACCCCGGCGCCGCACAGGGAGGACATGACCAGCCAGAAGGCCCGGAGGGTCGTGGGGGTTCGAGGTGGCAGGGTGGATCGCATCAGTCCAACTCGTAGGAAGCCTGATAGGCCGCCATGTCCTCCGGTGACGGCCGCGACGGCTGGGCCTCCTTGTCGAGCAGGAGGTCCTCCAGGACGAGAGTGTCGATCTCGGTGCCCATGAAGCACCGGTACGCATCCGCAGGAGTGCAGACGATCGGCTCTCCACGGATATTGAAGCTCGTGTTGACGACCACGGGGCAACCCGTTCGCACATAGAAGCGCGTCATGAGTCGGTGGAACCGTCCGTGTCGCACCTCATCGACGGTCTGGACCCTCGCGGACCAGTCGACGTGGGTGACTGCAGGGAAGGTGGATCGGGGGACCGAGACCCGGATGCGCAGGTCCGGGTCGGTCATCAACGCACGTTCCTCGCGCGTCAGGGCTCGACGGTGCCGCTCACGGACGTCGGCAACCACCAGCATGTACGGACTCTCTTGATCCGGTTCGAGCTCGAACACCTCATGTGCATGTGACGCGAGGACGCACGGTGCGAAGGGACGGAACGACTCCCTGAACTTGACCTTCAGGTTCATCTGTTTCTGCATGATGGTCGATCGGGGGTCTCCGAGGATGCTTCTGGCTCCGAGCGCACGCGGACCGAACTCCATGCGGCCATGGAACCAGCCGATCACCAGTCCGGACTCGAGTCGATCGACGACGGCATCGAGCAACGCGTCCTCCTCATCGATCCGCAGCGCGTTCGCGCCGAGGCCGTCAAGGTGCAACTCGATGGCGTCGGTGTCGTAGCTGGGGCCGAGGAAGGAACCCATCTGGGCATCTGGCTTCTGTACGGAGCGAGGTTTCCCCTTGCAGTGGTGCCACGCGAGCAAGGCCGCTCCGAGCGACCCCCCCGCGTCGCCGGCGGCCGGTTGCACCCAGAGGCGCTCGAACGGACCTTCCCGAAGCACTCGTCCATTCGCGACGCAGTTCAACGCCACGCCACCGGCTAGGGCGAGGTTGGGTTCCCCGGTAAGGCGGTGCGCATGCCGGGCAACCCGCAACATCGCCTCCTCGCAGACCTGCTGGATCGACGCCGCAAGATCCATGTGCCGTTGTTCGATCCGGCTCTCCGATAGGCGGGGCGGTCCGCCGAACAGGTCATGGAATCGCGGGGAGGTCATCCGCCCCCCGGCCGCGAAGTCGAAGTAGGAAAGGTCGAGCCACAGCGAGCCGTCGTCTCTCAGGTCGACCAACTCCTCCAGGATGAGGTCGAGGTACCGCGGCGTTCCGTACGGAGCCAGGCCCATCATCTTGTACTCGCCGGAGTTGACCTTGAACCCGGTGTAGTGGGTGAAAGCCGAGTACAGCATCCCCAGCGAGTGGGGGAAGCGCGTCTCCTGGAGCATCTCGAGTCGCTGACCGTGGCCACGAGCGATCGAGGAGGTCGACCATTCGCCGACGGCGTCGAGGGTGACGACCGCAGCGCTCTCGAACGGACACGGGAAGAAGGCGCTGGCGGCGTGGGCTTCGTGATGGTCGGCGAAGAGGAGTTCCGCGTCGAGTTCTGGGCCGAGTTCCTCCCGGATCTCACGGTCGAGGTGCAACCGTTGACAAGCCCACCGCGGGAAGGCCGCTCGGAACGACGCGAAGGTCCTTACGCCCTCGAGTCGGTACATGGTCATGAGGCGGTCGAACTTGACGAGTGGCTTCTCGAAGAAGGCGACGATGTCGAGGTCACCGACGGCGGATCCCGCGAGGTCGAGGCACTGCGCGACGGCCTCTCGCGGGAACGAAGCATCGCCTTTCCGGCGGGTGAAACGCTCCTCTTGTGCCGCAGCCACGATCCTTCCGTCATGGACCAGCGTGGCTG
>JBJHBB010000152.1:4569-6042 GCA_050485265.1 Rhodothermales bacterium
CGAGGATCTGCATGCCCCTCCCCCCGAGTGGGAGTGTCTGACCGCCTGAACACGATAACGCCTACGAACCGTCGATGAGCGAGTTGTGACTCCACGTAACCGACGGGTTCCGGGGAGTGATCGCCACCCCGGAGGTCGGAGAGTTCGGGGGCGGGCCCTTACGATCTCGTGGAGGGGGATCGCTAGTGGGGTAACTCGATCTCCGAGAGCCTTGGCATCGCGGCGTCACGTGGCGAAACCGATCCGACCGGCAGCGGCCACTCTATGCCGATGTCCGGGTCGGCGTGGTGGACGCCCCGTTCGCGTTCAGTGTCGTAGGCGGCGCTGACGTGGTACAGGGCAGTCGTGTCGTCCGACAGTGTCTGGAACCCGTGGGCACAACCTTCAGGGATCACCAGCGCGAGGTGGTTGTCGGCGTTGAGTTCGATGCCGGTCCAGGAGCCGAACGTGCGTGAGCCTTGACGCAGGTCGACCACCACGTCGAACAGGCTGCCTCTCGTGCAGCGGACCAGCTTCGCTTCGGCTGCGGGCGGCAACTGGTAGTGAAGCCCTCGAACGGTGCCGGCGCGCACGTTCGTGGATACGTTCGCTTGTTCTATCGCCGGTGTCAGGCCGTGGTCCAGGAACTCTTGCCGACAGAAGATCCGTGCGAAGCCGCCGCGATCATCACGGTGGAACTCTGGCTCGACCACGATCGCCCCGGCGATCTCCGTGGTCGTGAACCTCATGTGTCGCCCTCGCCTAGTACGGCCCAGCGATTACCGCCCAGCGATCGATCGCAGGCCCGCGTCCGTCGCCAGGACGAGTCGCACGGACGCGTCCCCACCTGACTCCGGGCGCGGTCGCACGCTGGGGTGAATCAGGTTAGTGTAGGTTCTCATGTCGCGTGGCCCACGGTCCCAGAGGTCTCCAGTGCCGAACCCTGATCGGTCCGTCTGGTCCGGGCGTCGGATCCTGCTCACCGGACACACCGGGTTCAAGGGCGCGTGGCTGTCGCTGTGGCTCACGCGTCTAGGAGCCCAGGTGACGGGCTTCTCGTCCGGGGTCCCCACCAGCCCCTCGCTCTTCGAAACCGCAGGGCTAGCTGGCGCCCTCGACTCCGTTATCGGGGACGTGAGCGATCTCGTGGGTCTCAGGTCTGTCGTCGCCGACTCCCAGCCCTCCGTCGTGTTCCACCTCGCCGCTCAGCCGCTCGTCCGCTCCTCGTATGAGGACCCGGTCGGAACCTTCCGAACCAACGTCATGGGCACGGTGAACCTGCTCGAGGCCGTGCGACAAGCTACCTCGCCCGTCGACGCAGTCGTGATCGTCACGACCGACAAGTGCTACGAGAACCGCGGATGGGAGTACGGCTACCGGGAGTCCGACCGGTTGGGTGGCCGAGATCCCTACAGTGCGAGCAAGGCGGCTGCAGAGTTGGTCGCGCGGAGCTATCGCGATGCGCTCCTCCCGGGTGAGGGACCATCGGTCGTC
>JBJHBB010000153.1:0-6032 GCA_050485265.1 Rhodothermales bacterium
ACGGCCGTGGGGTCGGGGGGCGCCGGGGTGGCCGGGGTGGTGACGGGGGAGGGGTGGCTGCGACCGATCGGCATCCGTGATGCGATGGGGGCGATGGCCTGGGCCGCCGCGAGCGGCGGTGCCCGGGGTCGTCGCCGCGGCGGTGCAGCCGGGCGCGCCGCCGCCTGGTGGGTGGCGCACGCCGTGACGGGCCCGCTCGTCCGAGATCGTCGCGGCGCGCTTCGTTTCGGGGCGTGCCGCGTTTTCGTTGGGCCTCACCGATAGTCGATGGCCGCTGACCGACCACTGGGCCGCATTCTCTGGTATGTCTTTCTAACGGTGTTGCTACTCGCGCTCGCCGTGTTGCTCGTGGGGCTCGTTTATCGCGTCATCGAGCCACCCGCGCCGTCGGCCGAGCGCGTCGACAACCCGGCCGAGTTGATCGGAGAGGTCCTTCAGATCCAGGTCCTCAACGGGGCCGGTCAGCCCGGCGCTGCGCGTACAGTGACCGAGTACCTCCGCAGCCGCGGCTTCGATGTCGTCGAACACGGCAACCGGCACCCGTTCGATGTCGACGACACGCACGTGATCGACCGCGTGGGCAGCCACAGCGCAGCCATGCGCGTGGCGCGCTCGCTCGGCCTCGGCGAGAGCGCCGTCGTCGAGGACATCGACCCTCGGTTTTACGTTGACGTGACCGTCGTCATCGGCCGAGACTTTCAGCAGCTCCGCGCGTTTACAAACTGACCTTCCCCCATTTCCCCATTCCATGGCCACAACCGACTCCACGACCCGCCCGCAGACTCCCCGCAAGCGCTCGACCGCGACGCCCGCCCGCAACCTCGCCCGCCTCGTGGTCGAGGCAATGCTCAGCAAGAAGGCCGTCGATGTCGTCGTGATCGACGTCCGAAAGGTGTCCGGCGTTACGGATTACTACGTCATTTGCACGGGTGAGTCGGACATGCAGGTGCGCGCGATCACGGATGCCGTCCAGGAGCAGGTGAAGGAGCAGACGGGCGAGCGTGTATGGAAGCGTGAGGGCACCGATCGCCTGCAGTGGGTCGTGCTCGATTACGTGGATGTGGTCGTGCACGTCTTCGATAAGGAGCGGCGCGCCTTCTACGATCTGGAGCGGCTCTGGGGGGATGCCCCGTCGGAGGAGGTCGGTGAGGACTCCGAGCGGATCGCGTTGCTCGAAGTCCAGGAGGAGTCGGCCAGCTGATGCGGATCGTCGCCGGCGCGCTGCTCCTGGTTCTGGTGATCTCTGGATGTCGATCGACGGAGCAGGCCGTCGATCCTGACTCCTTGTACGGGCACCGGTTCGAGGGCGAGGCGCCCGACGGTCGCGAGGTGATCGTGCCCCGGCCGCCGCGTCACGATGAGGAATTCTTCCTGATGCCCGCCTTCGTGACCGACGTCGATCTGCGCCACGGCGACCTCGGCGCGGATGGCCGACGCCCGATCGACATGCGCATCGAGGGCAGTGTGCCCGACGCCTGCACCCATCCCAATTCGATCACCGAGCACCGGCTGGGGCACATTATCACCCTCGAGTTTCAATTGCGACGGGACAAAGGCGCCGTGTGCGCGCAGGTCGTGCGCCGCTTCGTCGTCTACCACGAGCTGGCCGATCGTCTCGCGCCGGGCTCCTACACGCTGCGGCTGAACGAGGCCGTGCACCCGTTCCAGGTCTTTCCCGAACTGGAGCCCGAATGAGAGGGGACGCCTCGGCGATGATCGTCGTACTTGGCGCGCTGGTTGCCGGCGCGGCCGTGGCGCTGGGCGCCTTCGGTGCGCACGCACTCGATGGGCGCGTGCCTGAAGCCCGGATCGACACGTGGAACGTCGGTGCTCGCTACCAGATGTATCACGGGCTGGGCCTCGTCGCCGTGGGTCTGCTCGGGAGGCTCGAGATGATCGGTCGGTCTCAGATCCTTACGGTCGGTGCACTCCTGGCCGTAGGCGTCGTCCTCTTCAGCGGCAGCCTGTACGCGCTCGTGCTAACGGAAACGCCCCAACTCGGCGCCGTCGCCCCGCTTGGAGGCGGGGCAATGATTGCCGGCTGGGGCGTCCTAGCCTGGTCGGTGTGGCGAGGCGCTAGACCTCGTCCTCCTCGAACATGAGCATGAAGCTGGGTGCGAGGTTGTGCTCGCGGGCCAGCGCGAGGAGCTGATCGGCGGCGTCCTCGGGGGTGTCGTAGCAACCGTACTCGGAGCCGTCGACGGCCAGCGAATAGTCGACCTCGCCGTCGGCGTCGACGTCGATCTCATCCCACTCGACGGCCTCCTCGATGACGAACTGGTCCTGATCGGGGTCGTACGAGGCCACGAAGCGCTCCCGCTTCTGCTCGTGGTCGATCAGGCTGACGGTGGCGAGCGCGCCATACTCCTCGTCGTAGAAGAGCGCTTCTCCGAGGAGGGCGCGCGCGAACTGCTCGATGCTGAAGGCCATGGTGGACAGGAGTTAGGGTGATGGTTGCGCGGAGGGCGCTGCGAGGGCGCCGGGTTCTGAGTCGGAAAGGGGGGCTAGCTCATCGAGGCCCATATGTTCCTCGATATCGAAATGGAAACGAGCCGCGAGGTGATCGACCAACCGCCGGGTGACCTCGCCCTCATCCACCTCGGTCCCGAGTTCTGCCGCCAGCGAAGTCACGTGCCTGTCGCGAATCCCGCACGGCACAATCAGATCGAAGAATGTAAGGTCCGTGTTGACGTTGAACGCCAGGCCGTGCATCGTCACCCAGCGGCTGCAACGGATGCCCATGGCGCAGACCTTTCGCTCCGGCCCGTGTGCATCGGGGCCGATCCAGACGCCGGTGCGTCCCTCCACGGGAGCTGCGATCAGCCCGTAGTCTCCGCAGGTCTCGATCACTGCCAACTCCAGCTCGCGCAGGTAGCGGTGAATGTCGGTGCCTCGTTTTCCGTCGACGTACGTCACGCGGTCGAGGTCCAGGATCGGATACGCGACGATCTGCCCCGGACCGTGATAGGTGATGTCGCCGCCGCGGTCGACTTCGACGAAGGTCGCACCGTGCTGCCTGAGGAGTTCCTCGGAGGCCAGCAGGTGAGCGTGAGCGCCATTCTTGCCCAGCGTGTACACGTGCGGATGCCGCACAAGGAGCAGTGCGTGGTTCGGAGGATTCTCGACCCGCGCCCGCTTGGCTGCGATGAGCGACTCCTGGATCCGCCGCTGAAGCGCCCAGGCTTCGCGGTACTCGATCTCGTCGAGGTGGTGGACGTGGAGTCGCTGCTGCATGGCGTCGATGGTGATGCCGCGCATTACGCCGCGCATCACTCCGTGGTTCAGGCCGGCCGGCCGAGTTGTGTGAAGAGGGGGATCGTTAGCTTGCGCCGCCCCACGAAGCAGCCCTCGCGATGTCACCCTGGAGGCCTCGCTCGATCCACGACGACCTGCGGCACTGGCTGAGCCGGTTCCCGAGGTTGCCCCGGCCGCCGATCCCCGCGCGGCCGTTGGTGATTTTCGTGGTGGCGTGCTTGCTGGCAGCGGTCGCCACGTTTTGGCTTCTCGCGCAGGGGCTGCCTCGCGAGGCAGCGCTCATGGCCGGGATTTTCGTGATCGCGGCGTTGCTCTGGGTGACCGAGGCACTACCTCTCTTCGCCACGGCGCTACTGGTCATTGGGCTGGAGGTGATCCTGATAGCCAACCCCGGGGGATGGCCCGGCCTCGGCTTCGAGGCAGCTGAATCGCCCGACTATCGCGTCTTCCTGGCGCCGCTGGCCGATCCCATCATCTGGCTCTTCCTCGGTGGCTTCCTGATCGCGGCCGCGGCGGTCAAGGAAGGCGTCGACCAGGTTCTCGCGGGGATCGTGCTCCGACCGTTTCAGGGCTCCCCGCGGCGGGTGATGTTCGGTCTGATGATCGTCACCGCCGTCTTCTCGATGTTCATGTCGAACACGGCCACCACGGCGATGATGATGACGCTGGTGGGTCCCATCCTGGCGCAGATCCCGCGCGGCGACCCAGCTCGAGTCGGCCTGGTCCTTGGAGTTCCGTTCGCGGCCAACATCGGGGGGATGGGCACCCCGATCTCGTCGCCGCCGAATGCCGTGGCCGTGGGCTTTCTCGAGCAGGCGGGACTGAGTGTCTCGTTTCTGGGATGGATGCTCGTCGCCGTGCCGCTGGCGGCGATTTTGCTGGCTGTCGCCTGGCTTCTCATCTCGGCGCGCTACCGACCGACAACCGAGGACCTGAGCCTGGTGGCCGGCGGAGGCAAACTGGACGCCCGAGGAGCCTACGTGCTGACGGTCATTCTCATCACCATTGCGCTATGGCTGAGTGATCAGCTTCACGGGTTGCCGGCCGCGGTCGTGGCGCTGGTGCCGGCCATCGCCTTCACGGCAACCGGTCTACTTGGCCGCGAGGACTTCAACACGCTAGAATGGCACATCCTGGTGCTAATCGCCGGAGGGATCGCGCTCGGCGTTGGAATGCAGGCCACCGGCCTCGATCTGGTAATCGTGGACGTCGTACCTGAGGTCGGCTTCCTGGTGCTAGCGCCGCTGGCCGTCGCCACGGTGCTGCTCAGCACGTTCATGTCCAACACGGCAGCGGCCAACCTGCTGTTACCCGTGGGGGTGGCGCTGGCGGTCACGGGTGCCGGACCGGGTGCGTTGGAGGCGGGGTTGACGATCGCGCTGACGGCCTCGCTCGCGATGGCGCTGCCTGTGAGCACGCCGCCCAACGCGATCGCGTTCGCTCACGGGGAGCTTCACACGCGGGACCTGGTCGTCACCGGAAGCATCCTCGGAGTCATCGGAATCACGATGATCGTGCTCTTCGGCGGGCCGATCATTCGCTTCTGGCTAGGATGAAGCCGTCTCGCGCATCGGTTGCACGCCCCGAGCGGCGTGACCGGAATGGAAGAGCAGATAGCCGATCCGCCGCGTCAGTCTCGCACCATCCCCATCGCTCATTTCTCCGGCCAACTCGACCAGCGCGTCACCAAGCAGTGCCACACCGAGCCAGTAATGCTCGTCGCGACGTCCGCTCTTGAGCGCCTCCTCGACTGCACGCAGCCGTTCATCCACAGTGACGGTCCTCGTCGGGCAATCGGAGAGGGCATCCGAGCCCAGCCTCGCCACGCCCATGGACTGTTCAGAACTCAGGTGCACCACACCGTCCTGAAGGGTCTCGAGGATCTGCTGCAGTGTGGTGACGAGGGCGTAGGCAGCCATCTTCAGTTCGTGCCGTTCGTCGTTGCGTAGGACGCGGACTCCGTCAGAAGATTGCCCGTTTTGGGGATGAACTCCTCAAGGGCAGCTTCCACGACTCGCCGTGTAGCGTAGAGGTCGGACGCTCCGCCGATGACCCCACCAACGAGGGGCAGGCTGCGGCGAGGCAGCCGACGCAGAACCGCATTTCGTGCCGTCGCCTTGCCGGCGGCCTGGGCCAGGCTCACGGTGGCTTCGGCGACCAGGCGAAGTCCACGTTCGGCAATCTTGACGGCCGAGCGGTCGAGGACTTCCTGCGCTTCGTCACGATCAGGGTAACCCTCGGCCGCCCCGGTTATGCAATCGAAGATGCGATTTTGCACGTGCGGGTCCACGGGGTTCTCGCTGGCCAGAAAGGCCATCGATGCGCACAGATGGAGCTGGATGAGCGCTACGCCGGAGACATTCACTGGAAGCGTGATCGGCAGCGTGAGGAATCCTCCGAGGCCGCAGACGAAGCCAGTCCCCGCACACAGGGCCAGGTGAGTCTGCGACATCTCCTCTGCGCGCTCACGCAGCGTTCCATGCCGGACAAGAGAGCGCCCCGCCGTTTCGGCTGGGGTGCCGAGCAGCGGCAGGCCGTCCAGGGCTACCGAGTACAGAGGTTGAAGCAGATAGGAGCGCATAACGAAGGTTGGATCAGCCGGGGGTATACCGGGCTGCGCACGGGTGAGATTCAGGTGGCCTGCCCGTCGCCGCCGAGGTGATGGTCGAGGTACGACTCTATCTCGGTGTGGATGCGTCCGCGAAGGGGAAGAAGGAAGAAGCTGAGGCGGACGTCCACCTCGACGTGGTCCTCGGACGTCTCAAGCTGTGCCGTGA
>JBJHBB010000154.1:0-6004 GCA_050485265.1 Rhodothermales bacterium
CGGTGAGATAGTGCATGGCCGCGCCGGCCGCCACGAGGCCTAGCGACAGATCCTCGACGCCGAAGCCCTTTAGCGAGTGCGTCTTGAAATGACGCAACAGCGTCTCGTAGGCGAAATCGTGGCCAAAGACCCAGTCTTCCTGCGGCGTGAGGGTGAAGCGGATGCCACGGATCTGACGCGCCTGGTCTTTCTGCCGCTTGTCGATCAGCAGCTCCGCCGGCTGCACCGTCATCAGCAGATCATCGAGGCGGCTCGCCGACACCTCGGCGACCTGGAACTCCCCCGTCGAGGCATCGAGGAAGGCGAAACCGGCCAGACCCTCATGCTGTCGTTCACTTCCCCATACAACCGCCGCCAGGTAATGGCTTTGCTTTGGCGAGAGGAGTCCATCGTGCAACGACACTCCCGGCGTGACCACCTCCACAACATCCCTCTTGACCACGTTCCGCGCAAACTTGGGGTCTTCGAGCTGCTCGCAGACGGCCACCCGGTAGCCGGCCTGAACCAGCTTGGGCAGGTGTTGGTCGAGGGCATGGTGAGGAAAGCCGGCAAGCGGCACGTCCTCGGCGGCTCCGTTCGCCCGCTTCGTAAGGGTGATTCCCAGAACGTCGGCCGCGATTCGGGCGTCCTCCTCGAAGGTCTCGTAGAAGTCGCCCATCCGGAAGAGAAGCAGCGCCCCCGGGTGCCGGTCCTTGATCTTCCAGTACTGCCGCATGAGCGGCGTCTGGTTCTGGCGCTGCCGCTCCTTGTCGGTCAGAAAGAGATCGTTCTGCTCGGGCATGGACGATGGACCGTTTGGGGGAAGATAGAGCCCCCGCCCGGCGGGTCACCCTACCACATCACCCGATAGGTAAGCGCAACGTTCCGACCCGGCATCGGGGCATCGCGCCCCTGGACTCGCGAAAGATGATCGCGATAGGCAGTGTCGAGGACATTATCGACACGCAGGGAGACGATGTGATCTAGGCTGGGACTAAGGCGCAGCCCACCCTCCATCCCCAATAACACGTAGCCTTCCGAAGCGCGTTCATTCGGATCGACGCGGCGCTGTGCTGCGACGCCACGCGCGGAAGTGCCGACCCACCACAGTCCGCGATCGACCTCGGTTGCAAGGCGAGCGCGTGGAGGCGGCATTTGTGGAAGTGCCACGCCGTCTGCCAGGCGGCTACCTCGCACGGCGTCCGTCGTGAGAGTCACGCGCACGCCCTCAACTGGAGCCACGGCCGCCTGAAGCTCTCCTCCAATCATCTGAGCGTTCTGAGCTTCGTAGGTGAACACGGGGAGCCCTGATGGGCCGTCAACTTCCCCTGAAGGTCGATAGGCTACGTAGTCCACGATTCGCAAGTAAAACGCGGCCACCTCCAACCGCAGCCAGGCGGACTTCCAGATTCCGAAAGCGTCAGCGCCAAGGGCTCGTTCCGTTCCGAGATTCGGATCGCCAATCTCATAAGCACCCGCACCGATGTGGGCAGCGTCGGAATATCGTTCCTCGATTGTGGAGATGCGGAAGGCCTGGGCGACCTGCAGCCCAAACTCAAGCTCGCTTGAGGGGCGGTGATTCAGGCCGACTGCCATCGACAGAGTCGGAGTGGTGCGGGAATCGACGACCTCCGGAAACAATTCGTTGGGACGGATCGACATAGCTGTTACCTCTCCCCGAAGGCCGGTCTGCAGACTGAGCGTCCCTGACAACGGCATTACCTGGATGGCGAAGAGTGCACCCGTCGCCGCGAAGCCGTCAGGAGTCAGCGCTTCGTCGCCACCTACGCTGACTTCACGAACAAATGCGCTCGCACCTACCGCGCCCTCTGCAAACGGTCCCCACGCCCGATGCGTCGCGAGTACTGTAGCGGAAATACTTGACTGCAGATAGCTGAGCTCGAGGTCTTCTTCACCGTCCTCGATCTCGACCTCTTCGTGCCCGTATCGAGCGGCCAGAACGCGCAGTTCGGCTTGCTGGAAGAATCCATCGACGCCCCACCTGGCCTGTCCCTGCAAGCTTTGACGCTGCATGCGAATCTCGACCCTCGCGTCCGGGTCGTCGATCGCCTCAGGAATCCCATAGACCCGCTCTAGAAAACTCCCAAACAACGCTCCGCTGGCACCACCGGATCGATAGGCAATGCCTACACCCAGATCAACATTCTGCAGGTCTGTTTCGGGCAGCACACCCTCAGGTGTGCGCATATCACTAGCGAATCTGGCTGCAACTCGCGAGGTCGCGGCCCATGTGTCGCCGCCGTAGCGGAATCGGCCAAAAGCGGCACCCTGTCTATTGACGGATGCAGCCTGGATGGCAAGGTCACCCGCCCATCCCCGATCCCACCGATGCGGCAGATCATCACTAAGAACATTCACGACCCCACCGATCGCACCAGTACCGTACAGGAGACTTGCTGGTCCGCGAACCACCTCGATTCGATCGGCGGCCAGTGGATCCATTGAGATCGCGTGGTCTGCCGCTGTCTCGGCAAGGTCGCCAGAGCGTTCGCCATTTTCGAGGACAACGAGCCGATCGCCATCGAAGCCACGCAAGACAGGCCGCGCCGGTGCGGGACCGAAGGAACGCATCGCCAGACCAGGTTCACCGTCAAGTACCTCGCCGAATGAAGTGGCCGAACGCCGCTGCAGCATCTCACGGCTATACGCTTGTGTGGCTTGGTACCGAACTGTGCTTCCCCACGGAGATGCCGTTACAACGACATCGTCGGAACGTGCAGTGATGGGGTTGAGGCGCACTTCGAGGGGCGCTGGGGTCGGCAGAAAGACACTCGTCTCGAAGGGCCGATAGCCGACATACCGGACGAGGACGGTGTACGAGCCAGCCTGGAGTCCAGGCAGGGCGAAGCGTCCCTGGGCGTCTGTGACGGTGCCACGCTCCAGCTCGATGGCCTGTACGGTCGCGCCTGCCAGTGGGGCCTCCGTATCTGCGTCCAGCACCGAACCGTGGAGATCTACCGCGTCCTGGCCGACAGCCCCGGGAGTTAGAGCCGCAGACGATAGCAAGACAGACAAGGCTACGGCGAGGCGGCAAGCGGACATCGGATATAAAAGTTAGGCTTGCCTAAATCTATTATCAACGTCCACCCATCTATTTTCGATTTTGGCCAAGACAACCCTCCTTTTGACTCACGGTCCGCAAGCGAATCCAAATGAGGGCCCGCGCCAGTGGGGTGTTACCTCACAGAAAGTGGCTGGCTTTCGCGGTCGCGCCTCCATGACTCGCACCTGTACGCTCTTTGTTCACTCAGCCCTATCCTTCGGCGCCGTCAATCGATCAGGATCGCCGCGTCGCCATAGTCTTGCAATGTCGTCCCATGAAGTTGCTGCCCGTCCTGCTCCTTTTCGCTCTAACGATCAGCAGCGCGCTTCCTGCGTCGGGGCAGGATCTGCTTCATTTGAGTGTCGAAGAGGCCGTCCTCATGGCACTGGAGAGCAGCGAGAGCTTGCGGGCAGGCCGTGCTGAGGTCGAAGTGTCTACCGCGCAGTTGCTAGAGGCACGGGCAGCGCGCCTGCCAAACGCTGTGGCAGTGGGGAGCTATACGCGTCTGGGGAACGTCCCCGAAATCAATCTGACCATACCCGGGCTGGAAACCTCAACGGGGTTCTTCACCATCCCCCAAGATCAGTACTACTCAGAGGTGTCGGTCGAGCAGACCCTCTTTGCGGGGCTCCGCGTCCAAAACCAGATTCGGGGTGCGGAAAGTCAGGCCGACGCTGCTGAGCACACGTTGCGCCAGCAAGAGGCCGACGTGGCGTTCGCGGTGCGATCGGTCTACTGGACGCTCGCTCATGCCAACGAAGTCGTTGGTTCGATGGCAGCGGCTCTCCGCACGGTCGAGAGTCACGTTCGCCGGGTCGAGGCGCTCGTGCAGGAAGGCGCCGCCCTGCGGGTCGACTTGCTCGCGGCGCAGACCAGGCGCTCGGAGGTCCGCCTCGAAGTGGTGGAAGCGGAAAATGCTGCGCGACTCGCTCAGTTGGAGTTGAATCGGCTCATTGGTCTGCCGCTCATGACGGAGGTCCGCTTGACAGAGACCGAGTCTACCGAGGACGTACCAACACTCGAGGAGGCACTCGAGGAGGCCGTCCAACACCGACCTACGCTTCGAGCTCTTCAGTCGCAGATCGACGCCCTGGAGGCCCAGGTCGCCACTACGCGAGGCGCCTGGCTACCGGAGGTCGGTGCGTTCGGCCGGTACGTGTATGCGCGACCGAACCCCATCAATCTCCTGGAGCAGGACGAATTTCACGGGCACTGGGAGCTCGGCGTAAGGGCTCGCTGGAGCCTGTTCGACGCCGGCCGGCCGGCCGCTACTGCCGCGGCTCGCGCTCGCGTCACAGCCGCGCGGGCTCAGTTGGCCGAGGCCAGATCGTCGCTCGAGGTTGACGTCTCGCGACGATACCTCGACATGCGGCGCGCGGAGGAATCACTCATCGTAGCGGAGCAACACATGGAGCAGGCACGGAGCACCTTCCAGATCTTCGAGGCTCAATACCGCGAAGGGGCCGTGCTTTCGAGCCAGGTGCTCGAGGCAGAACAGGTGCTTCGGGCCGCAGAGGCGCGGTTGGCTCTCGCGCGCTCGGACGTCGCGATCACCAGAGCGGCGCTCGTTCATGCCATCGGGCGATCCTGGTAGAGGCCCATGGAGCGACCAGCCGTCGTCTTTCAAACCCGCGGCCTCACCAAGGTCTATGACATGGGCGAGGTGCAGGTCCACGCACTGCGCGGGATCGACCTCGAACTATATGCCGGCGAGTTGGTCGTGATGCTCGGTGCCTCGGGCAGCGGCAAGTCCACGCTGGTGAACATCCTTGGAGGTCTCGACACCGCTACCGACGGGCAGGTGCTCTACCACGATCAGGACCTCACGCGCGCCGACGACCGCGCGCTCACGGCCTATCGTCGCGACTACGTAGGGTTCGTGTTTCAGTTTTACAACCTGATCCCCAGCCTCACCGCGCTCGAAAACGTGGCCATCGTCACCGAGATCGCGAAGGACCCGATGGAGCCCGAGGAGGCTCTGGTCCTCGCCGGGTTGCCACGCGAACGCGTCAACAACTTCCCTGCCCAATTGTCTGGCGGCGAACAGCAGCGCGTCGCGATAGCCCGGGCAATCGCCAAGAGGCCGGCGGTCTTGCTGTGCGACGAGCCCACCGGCGCTCTCGACTCCAAAACCGGCATCGTGGTGCTGGAAGCCATCGACCGGGTGAACCGCGAATTGGGCACGACAACGGTCGTCATTACCCACAACATGGTGCAGGCCGAGATGGCCGCGCGCGTGATTCACCTCCGAGACGGCAGGGTCGACCACGTAGAGATCAACGAGCACCGCAGATCACCGAAAGAACTGGTATGGTGACGAGATGCACTCACGCTAAGGGATCCAGCCGCTCACGGGTCGACTGATAGAGGCATGCGCGCGCTCGATCGGAAACTGCTTCGTGACCTGAAAGGCCTCCGCGGCCAGGCTATCGCGATTGCATTCGTGATCGTCGCCGGCGTGGCCTCGTTCGTCTCGATGACCAGCGTCATGGAGACGCTCGAGCATTCGCTGGAGGCCTACTACCACGACTACCGCTTCGCCGAGGGCTTTGCGCATGTGACTCGAGCGCCGGAGCACGTCGGCGAGCGGCTCCGCGAAGTTCCTGGAATCGGGATCGTGGAGACGCGGGTGACCGCCGCGGCTAACATCGAGGTGGCCGGGTTCGAAGATCCGATCACGGCAACGCTTCACTCAATTCCCGACGGTGGCCAGCCCGTACTCAATCGGGTTCACGTGCGCGAGGGACGGCTTCCTGAGGCCGGGCGGGAGCAAGAAATACTCGTTAGCGAGAACCTGTCAATGGCGCACCAGCTCGCGCCCGGCGACGAAATCACGGCCATCATTCGGGGGCGACGTCGAGCGTTGACCATCGTCGGGATCGTGCTCGCGCCGGAGCACCTGTGGGAGGTGGAGCCAGGAACCATTTTCCCCGACGCCGAAACCTACGGCGTGCTGTGGAT
>JBJHBB010000155.1:0-5964 GCA_050485265.1 Rhodothermales bacterium
GGCCAAGCCGACCGCGGCATCCTGCTCGTCGGCCCCGTCGGCGCCGGCAAAACCACCCTCGCCGCAGCCCTCGCCGTCGAAACCGGCGAACCCCACAACGCCGCCATGGTCACCTGCCAGCGCTACATCGCCGACCAAATCGACCACACCCGCAACCCCACAGGCGGCCCCCCACCCCAAGACCGCCTCTGCGACAAACCCGTCCTCGTCCTCGACGACCTCGGCCGCGAATCCCCCACCTGGCAACAAGGCAACGAAACCCTCGAACAACTCATCTACCGCCGCTACGACGTCCAACGCCAACGCCGCGACCGCGCTGGCCGACCGTTCGCGCTCATCGTCACCACCAACCTCACCGCCGACGCCCGCCAACACCGCTACCCCGAACCCATCCTCTCCCGCCTCACCGAACTCTGCGACACCGTCGCCCTCCCCGGCCACGACCGACGACAACAAGCGCGCCGACGACCCGATCGGTGTGATCGCTGTCGATGCCATTTTCACCCCGATCAAGAACGTCCGGTACACCGTCACGCCGGCTCGCGTCGGCGAGCGCATCGACTTTGAGCGGCTCACGCTCGAGGTCGAGACCGACGGCTCGGTAACCCCTGAGGACGCCCTGACGACGGCCGCCCAGATCCTGCGCGACCACGTCAACCTGTTCATCTCCGTCGAGCAGGAGCCGGACGTGCCGGCCGAGGAGAAGGAGGTCGACGCCGAGGTGCAGCGCATCCGCGGCATGCTCAACCAGAGCGTGGACGACCTCGACCTCTCCGTGCGCGCGCAGAACTGCCTCAAGGCAGCGCAGATCAAGACAATTGGCGACCTCGTCCGCCGCGAGGAGTCGGAGATGCTGAAGTTCCGCAACTTCGGCCGTAAGAGCCTGCAAGAGCTCGTGCAGGTCCTCGAGGAGCGCGGTCTGCGCTTCGGTATGGACGTCGACAAGTACCTCGAAGAAGCGGCGTGAGACCGCACACCCGACCCCACTAGCAATGCGACATCAGAAGAAGGTACACAAGCTCGGGCGGACGGCCTCCCACCGTAAGGCCACGTTGGCGGCTCTCGCCAGCGCGCTCATCGAGCATAAGCGAATTGAAACGACCCTCCCCAAGGCACGCGCTCTGCGAACCTTCGTGGAGCCGCTCATCACCCGCGCCAAGGACGACAGCACGCATAGTCGCCGCGAAGCCTTCCGCCATCTACGTAGCAAAGAGGCCGTCAAGGAGCTCTTCGGTGAAGTGGCCTCGCGCGTCGGGGAGCGCCCCGGTGGCTACACCCGCGTCGTACGACTGGGCCAGCGTCAGGGTGACAACGCCGAGATGGCGGTGATCGAACTGGTCGACTGGAACGACGTGCAGCCAGACGGCACCGGCGGCTCGCGGAAGAAGACGCGCCGAAGCGGCGGCCGCTCACGCCGCGGCGGCAAGTCGACTGAGTCCACCACGGCGGCCGCTCCGAAAGAGAGCAAGGCAAAGAAGGATCAGCCTAAGCCCGAACCGGAGCAAGAAGAGGCACCAGAGGCACCGGCAGAGCAGGAGCCGACCGCCGAGGCCGAGTCTCCTTCCGCCGAAGAGTCAGTCGAAGAACCCCAGCCCGCCGCGCAGGGAACGTCGACACAGTCACATGATGCTCCGACCGTCGCTGCAGACCCCGAGGTCAATCAGCACTCGGATGCTCCTCAGGGAGCGAATCCGGGGACCGGAGCACCTCCGGCGGAGGCCGGAAAAGGCGATCAGGGTGTCGCTGGTGGCTCACGTCACAGGGGATGAGATCGCCTCGACAATGGCTGAGGCGCCGGTCCGCAAGGGCTGGCGCCTTTTTCGTTCGTGCCCGTTTTCAGCGAGGATTGCCGCGTTACGGAACAGCTTGCCCCTGCGTCGATTTCGTATCGTGAAGCTTCCCAGCACGCTCGGCCATGATTCAGGCCTCACAGACGATCGCGGACCAGCTCCGCCAGCTCGACATTGAGCCGCACCACCAGCGCCGGCTCTCCGTGCTGTTGAAGTACGCCAAGAAGCACATTGGCACCGTCGATGAGGGAATGCTCAGCCGGGCCTTTGCGCTGGCTTACTGGGCTCACCGGGAAGACCAGCGGGCCTCCGGCGAGGCCTACATCGTGCATCCGCTTGAAGTGGCCACGATCGTCGCGCAGAAAATCCCGTTCGACGATATCACGATCGCTGCGGCCCTGCTTCACGACACGGTCGAGGACACGGACATCTCTCTGGACTTGATTGAGTCCGAGTTCGGAGCGCAGATGCGGAGCATCATCGACGGGCTGACCAAGATCGATCACGTCTTTGAGAGCCACGAGCTGGGGAAAGCCGAGAACGTCCGCAAGTTGATGCTCTCGATGGCGAACGACGTCAGGGTGATCCTGGTCAAGTTCGCAGACCGTCTGCACAACATGCGCACGCTGGAGTCGCTACCTCAGTCTAAACGGCTCAAAATTGCCACGGAAACCAGGGACCTGTTCGTTCCCCTCGCTCACCGCTTCGGTCTGCACGTGGTGAAGACCGAGCTTGAGGATCTCACCCTCAAGTTCATCGAGCCTGAGACCTATCAGGAAATTGCGCAGGGTCTCAACGCCAAGCGTCGTCAGCGTGAGGTGTTCATCGATCGTTTCATCGAGCCCGTCAAGGTTGAATTGGCGGAACGCGGGTTCGAGTTCGAGATCTTCGGTCGCCCGAAGAGTATCGCCTCGATCAATCGAAAGATGATCAACCAGCAGAAAGGGCTGGACGAGATCTACGACCTGTTCGCAGTGCGAATCGTGCTCCGATCCGAAGGTCGGCAGGGTAGGGAGGACTGCTGGCGTGTCTACTCAATTCTGACGGACCTCTATAAGCCCATACCTGAACGCTTCCGCGACTTCATCTCGGTACCGAAATCAAACGGCTATCAGAGTCTGCACACCACGGTTGTGGGACCGGGAGGGCGGCCGGTCGAGATTCAGATCCGCACCGAGGAGATGCACGAGATTGCCGAGCGCGGCGTGGCCGCACACTGGCGATACAAGGAGGGTCAGGCACCCGGCGGCGACGGAGTGCCAACCCGGCCGACCGGAGCGCCACGCGGGGAAGACGCCCTTGATCAGTTCTACGCGTGGGTTCGGGACCTTCTCGAAAATCCGGCCTCTGAGCGGGCGTCGGAGTTCGTCAAAGACTTCCAGCACCAGCTGTATGAGGACGAGGTCTACGTGTTTACCCCTCGGGGTGAGCTCGTCAATCTGCCTCAGGGTGCGACTCCAGTCGACTTCGCCTTCCAGATCCACACCGAGGTCGGTTTCCACTGTATCGGGGCCAAGGTCAATGGCAAGATGGTACCGCTGTCTTACCGGGTCGCCAGTGGAGACCAGGTCGAAATCCTGACGTCACCGAAGCAGACCCCGAACCCGGACTGGATGCAGTTCGTGGTAACGCACAAGGCACGGAGTCGCATCCGCCACTGGATCCGCGAGAAGCGTAGAAAAGCGGCTGACCACGGGCGGGAGATCCTGGAACGCAAACTCAAGCGGGCAAAGATCGATCTCACCGAGCACGATCTAAACGTCCTTTCGTCCAAACTGAAGTTTGCCAGTCTGCAGCAGCTGTTCTACGAGATCGGCAGCGGCCTCTTCGACCCTTCCGATTTCGTGGCATTCGTCCGCGAGAGGGAGCAGGCCCGCGCGCAGGAGGAAGCCTCGGACGATCAGCAGGACCACTCGCTGAGGATTCAGGTCGAGGAGTTCACCGAGACGGCTCGGGAGGAGGGCCGTGCGTCGCTGGTCATCGATGGTGAGCACCACGACGACCTGGCCATTCGCTATGCGGCCTGCTGCAATCCGATTCCCGGAGATGAAGTGTTTGGGTTCGTCTCTAAGACTGGAACCATAAATATCCACAGAGCAAACTGCAGAAATGCACCACATCTTTTGCTCGACCACGAGGACCGGATCGTGCCGGTCGAATGGAGTCGCCAGAAGGACGTGCAGTTCATCGCCGCGCTCCGAATCGTTGGCGAGGACAGGGTGGGGATGATATCGGACCTAACGACGGTGATTTCGAAAAACCTCAAGACAAACATCCGGTCGATCACGGTCGAGAGCGAGGACGGAGTCTTCGAAGGGACCATCGTGCTGCTGGTGAGCGACCTTGCTCACCTCAGACGGCTTATCCAGCGCCTGAACAAGATACAGGGCGTTTTTGGCGTCTACCGACTCGAAGAGTAGCCACGCGCACTGGGGCAACGTAAGAAATCGTCGCTTCGGATCACGTCCAGGGCTAACCCTCTGTGAATTAGGAAGGGTAAGGTTGTCGAAAGGAATTTCTGGGCAGAAGTTTGCACTGTCAGGCTACTGTGCGGCGACCGGACGGCGCTCCGGCATGGCCATGGTCGCTTGCACCCAAGCGCATTTACTAACTCCACCAAAATTTGGACATGGCTGACGAGCGCGTGCCTACGCTCACCAAAAAGGATGTCGCCCGCAGGGTGGCCGCCATTCAACAAGAACCGATTTACAAGTGCGAGCCCTGGGTGAGCGCCGTGATCACCGCGCTGCGCGACTTGATGCTCGAGGCCGACCCTGAGGTCCGGATCGAGTTGCGGGACTTTGGCGTGTTCGAGGTCAAGAAGACCAAGGCCAAGCCGAAGGCGCGCAATCCCAAGACCAACGAGACGGTCTTTATCCCAAGCCGCCGCAAGACGCACTTCAAGCCCAGCAAGATGCTGAAGCAGGAACTGCAGCAGCCGCTTGCCGAACTCGGCTATGCCATCCCCGCCGGTAGCGCCGACTCCCCCGCCAAGAAGAACGGCAAGCACGGTGCGGTCAAGAACGGCCACGTGCACAAGAAGGAGTCCGCCTCGGCCTGACCCCGTCGGATCATCGAACCGGACTATCGGAGGGTCGGCCAGTCGCCGGCCCTCCGCTATTTTGTACGCGTGAGCAAGCGAATACTAGGCATCGATTTCGGCACGAGGCGGGTTGGGGTGGCGCTTGCCGACCCCCTCGCCATGTTTGCGCAACCTCACGGCACGTTTGCTCCTGACGATGCGGTAGCAGAGGTACAGAGGATCCATGGCGATACGGGAATCGAGGCAATCGTGATTGGCTGGCCACTGGAACCCGATGGTGGCGAGGGCGTCGCGGTGCGCCGTGTGGTTCCGTTCTTCAATCGATTGCGGAAGCTGTTTCCAGACACTGAAATTATTCAGTGGGACGAGCGCTACTCATCGTCGAAGGCTATGGACAGCCTCGTTGAGGCGGGTGTACCGAAAGGTCGTCGCCGCGACAAGGGTCGCCTGGATCGAGCCGCTGCAGCCATCATTCTGCAAGAGTACCTCGATGAGCGCCGCTCAATGAGGGCCCACCCAGACCTTTGACCTAGATGATTCTCCCCATCCACGTCTACGGCAGCCCAGTCCTTCGCGAGCCAACCCGGGAGATTGAAAGCGACTCATCCGAGCTCCAGCAGCTGATCGACGACATGTTCGAGACGTTGTACGGTGCCTCTGGAATCGGACTCGCAGCTCCCCAGATCGGGCGCTCCGAGCGACTGTTTGTCGTTGACCTGAGGCCCATGGCCAGAGATCTCGAGGACGATCTCGGTGAGGTACCCGACTACGCGCGTGAGCCGCTGGTCTTCATCAACCCAGTGCTCACGGAGCTTGACGACGCTCCGGTCGTGGATTACGAGGAAGGCTGCCTGTCTATCCCCGATTTACGAGAGGACGTCGACCGCCCCGATGCGGTCCGAGTCTCCTATCTCGACCGAGAGTTCGAGCCGCAAGAGCTCCTGGCGAAAGGTGTCTTCGCGCGTGTGCTCCAGCACGAGTACGACCATCTCGAGGGTGTGCTGTTCATCGACCGCCTCAGTGCTCTTCGTCGTCGATTGCTGCAGCGCCGCCTGAGAGCAATGGCGCGGGGAGAAGCGGAAGCGGATTACCCCCTCACTTTCGGCACACGATGAACGAACGGCCAACACC
>JBJHBB010000156.1:0-5957 GCA_050485265.1 Rhodothermales bacterium
CGGCGCCGGTCTCATGGCCATGGCGGCGGCGATGCCGCGCCTTGCCTCCCTCAGATTGGTGCCGATCTGGCCCTGGAGGTCGGCGGTCGCGTCCTGGAGCTGGCCGAAGGTGGCGCATCGCTTCGCGCCGTGCCGGGCGCGATGTTGGTCAGCCTGCGCTCGGCTCCGGGCGCGCCGAAGCAGACCGTGATGGCGCCGCCCGTGCGCGAGCCGGCCCCGATCGCCTCCGAACCGGAATGGGAGGCCTGCGCGTCCGAGCTGAGCGCGGTCGCCCGGCCTTCGGCGAGGACTTCCAGACGTCGCTACCAGAGAGCGAAGAGCTGCCGCGATGACCTGGATATTGATTTCCCCGGTACTGATTCCGCTGCTGACGGCCGCGCTTGCCGCGACGGTCGGCCGGTCGATCCGGCTGCAGCGCATTATCAGCATTACCGGTGCGCTAGCAACGTTTGTAGCCAGCATCGTACTCGTGTCGCGCGTCTGGGCGGGCGGCATTCAGGCGACGCAACTCGGCAACTGGCCGGCGCCCTTCGGCATCAGCTTCGTAGCCGATATGCTTGGCGCGGTCATGGTCGTCATCAGTGCGACCATGGGCTTGTCGGTGCTGATCTACGCTCTGGGCACGCTGGACGGAGTGCGAGAACGCTCCGCCTTCCACTCCCTGTATCACGCGCTGCTGATGGGCGTCAACGGCGCCTTTCTCACCGGCGACCTTTTCAACCTGTACGTGTGGTTCGAGGTGATGCTTATCGCCTCGTTTGTGCTGCTCGTCCTTGGCCGTCCACGCGACCAGTTGCGAGGAGGGATTCAGTACGTGGTGATCAATCTGTTCTCGTCACTTTGCTTCCTTGCGGCGATCGGGTTGATCTACGGGACGACCGGCACCCTGAACATGGCGGATCTGGCCTCGCGTCTGCCGGAGCTCGACGCAGGCCTGATCACCACGATCTCGATGCTGTTCCTGATCGCTTTCGGCATCAAGGCAGCGCTGTTCCCGCTGTTCTTCTGGCTGCCGCCTGCCTATCCGACTGCGCCTATCGCCATCGCGGCGCTGTTCGCGGGGCTGCTCACCAAGGTGGGTGTTTATGCCCTTATCCGAGCCTTCACGTTGCTGTTCACGCAGGACATCGGGTACACGCATACGATCCTGCTGTGGGTGGCAGGACTGACGATGCTGACGGGCGTTCTTGGTGCTGCGTCGCAATCTGACGTGCGCAAGATCCTGTCCTTCCACATCGTTAGCCAGATCGGTTACATGATCATGGGGCTGGCGCTGTACACCCCGTTGGCACTCTTGGGTGCGGTGTTCTATATCGTGCACCACATCATCGTGAAGACCAACCTTTTCCTCGTCGGGGGAATCGCGGACCGGATCTGTGGGAGCTTCGAGTTGGAGCGCCTAGGGGGTCTCTATCGAGCGCATCCCTGGCTCGCGGTGTTGTTCATCATCCCCGCATTCTCGCTGGCAGGATTTCCGCCACTCTCAGGCTTTTGGGCTAAGTTGATCATTATCAAGGCAGGACTGGACGTCGAGGCGTACTTCATCGTAGCCGTCGCGCTGGTAGTGGGAATCCTCACCCTTTTCTCGATGACGAAGATCTGGGCGGGCGCCTTCTGGAAGCCGCTCAGCGAGACCATCCCGGTTGGCGTAGGCGAGCCGAAGGTCCGCCGTCATCTGGGTCTGCTGGTCGTGCCCGTGATCGCACTCGCGCTGATGACGCTCACGATCGGGCTCTGGGCAGAGCCGTTCTACCTGCTCGCCGAGGTGGCGGCTGATCATCTTCTGGACCAGTCCGCTTACATCGAGGCTGTGCTCGGTGCTGAGCGCGTTGCGGAGGTCTCGCCATGAACGCTTTCCTCCTGAACATCCTGCTGGCGCTGCTCTGGGGCGCGGTGAGCGGGTCGTTTTCGCCGAGTAGCCTGCTGTTCGGGTTCGTGGTCGGCTATCTCGTGCTGATCATCGCGCGGCCTGTTCTGGGGCCCAGTGCGTATTACAGCCGCGTAGGCAGGGCAGTCTCGTACGTCGTTTTCTTCGCGTACGAGCTCGTCAAGTCGAGCCTGATCGTCGCCTGGGACGTGCTCACGCCAGGCCTCGACGCCCGGCCCGCAGTGATCGCTTATCCGCTCGAACTGAAGACCGCCGCGGGCATCACGTTGCTGGCCAACACGATCTCGCTCACGCCCGGTACTCTGAGTCTGGATGTCTCAGACGACGAGAAGACGCTTTACGTCCACGCGATGTACAACGGGGATCACCCGGATCGCGTCCGCGCGGACCTGCGGCGGCTCGAGCTCAAAGTCAAAGCTCTCGTCGAACCAGACATTGTCTAGCGGATGGGGGATGGGGGGTCGCCCCCTCGCATCCCCCGGATCGCTCACTCAGCGCCGAGGCGGAGCGTTGCCACGACCCCTGCGTGATCGCTAGGCCAGAGCCCGTTGATTCTGTCTTCGGGCTCATTGCCGAGGGTAGCGGTCGAGACAGTCGTGACGTCACCGCGATGCAGAATCAGGTCGATGCGTGTTGTCAGGTGCGAGACCTCGTTCAACAGGTTGGCGTCCTGGCAGCAAGTCGGCATGACGGGTCCTACTTCCTCGACCGCATCGGTGTAGAGGGCGGTTAGCAGGTTGTACGTCTCTGTGCCGGAGCCATCATCCGGGCTGTTGAAGTCGCCAACCAGGATGACCGGCCGCGGCTTCGGTCCCAGTGCCGCCAGTAGTTCAAGGGCCTGGCCCTCCTGTGGCTGCAGATCGCCAGCCACCTGGACCTCGAGGTGGGTATTGGCGAACGTGAAGGACTGACCGTTCACCGTGGCCAGAACCGAGTTATATCCCCGAATGAAGGGGACCTCCATGTCACCGACCGGGATGGTCGCCGTGACGGCGCTGGAGAAGTTGGCGTTCACGGCGTTCGAGGTACTCACATCGGAGCGAGCGAGAATGACGTCGCGATCCGTAAGTCGGATGTCGAAGAAGTTCTGGCCGTCGTAGGTCGCCGGCAGTTCCACGTCGGCATTCTCGACGTTGGCCGCCACCGTATAGTTCATCCCTGCCGCGCTGAGCTCGTCCATCAGGATCTGCAGGAAGTCATATTCAACGTCTTCCGCATTCGGCACCGGGTTCTCGAAAAAGTCGGAAGGTGTCTGGCTTCTGTACAGGGTGACTTCCTGTAGACCGATCACATGCGGATTGTGCTCTGCGATGATGCCCGCGATCGCCTGAGCGCGCAGAGGGAAGTCGGTGGCCTGGACCTCAGCCCAGAGCTGACCCGCGATTCCAGGGATCTGCTCCGGAGGGGCTCCGGCGAGGTCGAAGATGTCGGCGCCCAGATAAAGATTGTAGGACATGACGGTGACGTCAGTCGTGCCATTCTCGACGGGGTCGGCATCACAGCCTGTCAGCGTTACGCTGATCATAGCAACAGCGCAAGCGGCGAGCAGCGTGCGGGCGAGCAAAGTGCGGAGGTGGCTCATCGCGAAACCTCGTGATTAGTGAAGGGTGAGGGGCGCAGTCCGAAGTTGATGTCAAAACTCCAGCAGCCCATGAATCGATCCCGAATTACGATTATCGGTTCCGGATGGCTCGGACTTGAACTTGCGCGGGCCTTTGTTGAGGATGGACATCACGTTACGGCGACCACACGTCGTATCGAAACGTCGTCCAGAATTAGCGATGTGGGAGCAACTGCCGCAGTCGTGGACGCTAAAGGTTTGACGCAGGAGGACGAGACGGACCTGTTCGAAGCCGACTGGCTCATAATCACCATCCCGCCTTCAGGCGCCGATGACTATGCAGGCGCCGTCCGGTCGCTGGCCGAGGCCAGCCGCGCTGCGGGCGATGCGCACCCAATCCTTACTTCATCGACCTCCGTCTACCCGGATCTAAATCGCGTGGTGACTGAAGACGATGCAGAAACGACCGCAGGACCTCCTCGCAACCGCAACGGCGATGCAGTACTCGCAGCCGAGCGAGCGTTGTCTTCCGTGACCCCTTCGGCAGCCATTCTTCGGCTCGCAGGACTTTATGGACCAGACAGACATCCTGTTCGATACCTCGCCGGGCGGACGGGTCTGAGCGGCGCCCGGTCGCCGGTCAACCTCGTGCATCGCGATGACGTCGTGCGCGCGGTACAGGCGACTATTTTCCACCGGCTGACGGGACCTTACAATGTCGTCGCGGATGAGCACCCTGCCAGGGAGGATCTCTACACAGCCCTTGCCCAGCGTATAGGGCTCGATGCTCCCCAATTCGATGAGCGACCGACTGACTGGAAGATCGTGTCCGGGGATGCGTTGAAGCGCGCCGCGGGATTCCGGTATCTGCACCCGGATCCGAATGAATGGATTCCCGAGTAGCGTCGCTAGACCGTCCCGCCGAACATCCCCATGAACTTCGTTGCGAACGGCACCGAGCCCCGCAGCTTCACCTTGCCAGTCATCACCGCCATCATCGGGTTGGTTTGACCGTTCTCGATAGAGAGCCAGACGTCGGCGGGCGCCTCGACGCTCAGGGTCGGATTGGGTTCAACCCCCTCGGAGACGTCGACTCTTCCGTCGTGAACGTGCAGAATCCAGTTTCCGCCCCCCTCCCCGGAGAGGTTCATCTGCACCTTGTCGTCGACACCCTGGGCCTTGCTCGGGTCGAATCGCTCCGGATAGGAGGCAACGACGTCCTGCATGGACTGATAGCGGGGCATGGGGAGTGAGCTTTGATTCGACAGGGCGGGCTGTCTGCGTCTACTCACAAGGACCCATGCACGGTTTCGTGACTTCAGTTCAGGTTCCACGGCTGCACCCCCGATCTCCTCGCGCGCCAATGGCACCAAGGTGCGCGCCTCGTTGGAGCAGGGGAGCGTGACTGGAATGGCTATTTTGAGTGGTTAAACAGAACACTACGTGAGACTCACTGACAAACGCCAATCAATCCTCGTTGCAGGCCATCGCGGCCTGGTAGGGAGCGCCGTCGTCAGGAAACTGCATCAGGCAGGTTACGAGAATCTCATCCTTCGAACGAGGGACGAATGTGACCTCCGCGACCGCTCGGCCGTGGACCGGCTTATGGCGGAGATGCAGCCGGAGTTCGTGATCATGGCCGCCGCTCGCGTGGGCGGAATCATGGCCAACGCGACCTACCCGGCAGATTTCATCGCCGACAACCTCAGCATCGCGCTGAACGTGATAGAGGCAGCACACGAGGCCGGGGTTGGATCGCGTGGTCGGCTGGTATTCCTGGGCTCGTCGTGTATTTATCCGAAGCTGGCTCCGCAGCCTATGAGCGAGGAGCACATCCTCACCGGAGCGCTAGAGCCCACGAACGCTCCGTACGCGATCGCCAAGATCGCGGGTGTGGCTCTGGCCGAGTCGTTCCACCGGCAGCATGGCGACGACTTCATCAGCCTGATGCCCACGAATCTCTACGGTCCGGGGGACAACTTCGACCTCGAAACCTCCCACGTCCTCCCGGCACTGATCCGAAAGATTCACGAGGCGGCGCAGTCTGGCGGCACGGTAACACTCTGGGGCTCAGGCTCTCCGAGGCGTGAGTTTCTCTTCAGTGATGACCTCGCGGACGCCGTCCTTTTCATGCTGGAACAGCCGGAGGAAGCCGTTCGCGCAGTCGCCCCCGACGGACTGATCAATGTCGGGGTAGGGGAGGATATCTCGATCAGAGACCTCGCCAAACTCGTATCCGAGGTGCTGGGGGTGAATCCCCACATCGAATGGGACAGCACCAGGCCAGACGGCACGCCAAGGAAGCTGCTGGATGTATCCAGGGCCAGAGCGCTTGGTTGGGAGGCCAGCACTCCCTTGCGGGAAGGTATTCGGACCACCTACGACTGGTACCGAAAGTCAGACGTTGACTCAGTCACTGCGTGAATGCCGGTGGCCTAAGTCAGGACTCATGGCAGAGCACAGCGACCGAGGCACAGTGCTTGCAGCATCACGAGATCCATTCAAGAT